>NZ_JBFATL010000023.1:0-136040 GCF_040678315.1 Streptomyces sp. NPDC052721
TCCTGCGGTAGGCACGGTGAATCGGAAGTAAGCGAGCAGGGCTCAGGAGCGGAGCCACAGCCGGATCGCGGTGACGGTCACCGTGCCGTGGAAGACGTACGCCCGTTTGTCGAAGCGGGTGGCCACGGCGCGGAAGCCTTTGAGGAGATTGATCGTTCGCTCGACCTCGTTCCTGCGGGCATACCGGGCCCGGTCGAAGCCGACGGGCCGACCACGCTTGCTGCCACGGTTTTGCCGATGGGTCCGCTGGCGCTCGGGGAAGGTGTGCTTGATCTGCCGACGTCGCAGATAGCGGCGGTTGCGGCGGGAACTGTACGCCTTGTCGCCGCCGAGGTGGTCCGGCCGAGTGCGAGGACGCCCACCGGCCGGGCGCGGCACACGGACACGCTCCAGCACGTGGATCATCCCAGTCCGTCGCCTGCCTGCCCCGGTGTGATCAGCACGGCCAGCGGATGCCGCCCGCCTTCACCCACGAGCTGCTGGTCGCGGTCCTGCGCGACCGCCGGGCGTGACCCGCTGGACCAGCAGGTGACCGAACTCATCGGCGAGCTCTCCGCCCGCAGCACCGATTTCAGCACCCGCTGGTCCAAGCACAACGTGCGCCGCCATTCGCGCGGACGCAAGGTCGTACACCACCCGGTCGTCGGCAGGATGGACCTCGCGTACGACGACTTCGCACTGCCCGGCGACCCGCACGTCTCCATCACCACCTACACCGCGGATCCTGGTACGCCCAGCGCTGACGGTCTGACCCTGCTGGCGACCTGGGCCGATACGCAGAAGCAGCCGCAGACGGCCAACGCCGAAGTACGCTCCGATCGCCCCCGTCACCCTTAGGTGCTCGATCTGCTCGGCCGGTCACCTCCCACCCGTCGTGGTCCACCGCGACGGCACGGTCCACGCGCCGCGGCTCGACTGCGATCCGCCACTGGGCGCGGCTGATCCCTCTCCGAGACGCATGAACTGAACCTGCCGGACGAGAACCTTCCCGTGTTCTTCGACGGGCTCATCCAGTCCGCCACCCGCGGCCTGCGCGGACAAAGACCGCTACCCAGTCCGCCGGCGGGCCCCGAGCAGGTGGACGTGCCCCTGCCCAGAGCCCTGCGCGGTCAGCCGCTGACCATCACCCTGACCGCTACGGCATGCGTCTCGTCCGTCGCTGCCCAGTAGAGGCGCTCATGGGTTTCGTGATCGCTCGCGCGAGTATTGAGGTCAGCCTGTTCGAGTCCGAGTTGGTCGAGCCGAAGGCCTGCGCTGTCTTCGCCGGAGTCGGGTATCTCGCCGAGGCCCGCTGCTGCTCGTCCCATAAGCTGATCTACGCCCAAGTCCTGGACAGGAAGCGTGAGATGACAGACGACGTACGAGTTCTGGCGCAGCGCATGTATCAGGCGTTCAACGCCCGTGACCTCACGGCGGCAACGGCGATCTTCTCCGCCGACTTCGTGAGCCACCCGTTGGGGACCGTCGGCGTCGACAGCGTGGTGAAGGCGTGGAGCGGGCTCCACGCCCTGTTCCCGGACATTCAGGTCATCGTCGAGGACATGCTCGTAGAGGCAGACAGAGCCGCAGTCCGTACGAGCCTGCACGGCATCCCGGCGGAAGCTGAGGGACAGGCTTTCCCTCTCCCCTCGATGATGGAGATCTTCCGGGTGCAGGACGGGCGCATCGCCGAACTGTGGGGCCTGTCTTCACTCAGCCGCCCTGGACGCTGAACTCAGCGTCCAGCCTCCTCCAGGAGCGTGGGCGGAATGGGTGATGGGGCTGGGGCATGTCAACGGTCCCTTCTCGCCGCGATCCGTTCGATGGCCCGGCGATCGACACCATGCGTGATGATCACGCCGCCGATCGAGGCGGGACGGTCTGTCCGGAGACCGGGAAGGTGCCGTCCTGGTGGTGTCGTTCCAGATACGCGACGTGGGTGCGGATGAAGGGTTCCGTCTCTTGTTCCGTGGCCGTGTAGTGCGGTGTCAGCGGACGCAGCGTGATCCTCTCCGGTTGAGCAGTGGCCGGAGAGGATCATGCCACCGTCGTTCCGTTCGGGCGGGGCCCACGGATCCGGCGGGCCGGTAAGCGGCCATCACTGCGGCGGATCGGCGGGGCTGGTCGTGTTCCGGGGGTCACCGAGAGCACGAACAGGCGAGCATTGGCGTGTGCCGAGCCACGACAGTTGGCACCTGGCCACGCTGGTTGGTAACGCCCTCGCTCATGTATGCCAAGATTCGAGGGTGGAGATGAACGATGTCACGCGTGCCATCGCGGCTGCGACTTCGGTCGCCGCATCGCTCGACCTGCCAGCCGACGACGCAATCGTTCTCCACAACTCGAACAAGCTGGCACTGCGGCTGACTCCATGCGACGTCTTCGCCCGGGTCGCCCCTGTGGGGCAAGAGGTTGCGCAGTTCGAAGTCGAGCTCGCTCAGCAGCTCGCCGAGGTCGGATGCCCGGTGTGTCCCTTGGAGCCTCGGGCGGACCCGCGTGTGTACACGCGCGATGGCTTCGCAGTGACGCTGTGGACCTACTACGAGCCCGTGACACCTCACACCTCACCAGTCGACTACGCCAAGGCGCTGGAGCAGCTGCACGCCGGCATGCGCAAGGTCGATGTGCCGAGCCCGAGGTTCACGGACCGGATCACGGAGGCGGAAGAAGTTGTCGCCGACCCGGATCGCTCGCCGGAGCTCGCCGACGCGGACCGCGTGTTCCTCAGCGGCAGGCTGGCAAGCCTGCGACGAGCGATCGACGACCGCGGCGCCGTGGAGCAGCTGCTCCACGGCGAGCCGCATCCAGGCAATGTGCTCAGCACGGAGAACGGCCCGTTGTTCATCGACCTTGAGACGTGCTGCCGTGGTCCCGTCGAGTTCGATCTCGCTCATGTCCCCGAGGCGGTCTGCGAGCACTACCCAAGCGTTGACCGAGGGCTGCTGGACGAGTGCCGGCAGCTCGTTATCGCGATGGTCGCCGCGTGGCGTTGGGAGCTTGGCGACCAGTTTCCGAATGGGAGGCGATTCGGAGAGGAATTCATGCGCTTGCTGCGCGAGGGTCCTCCTTGGCCGACACTCGACACGGTGACCAGGCGACTGGACGGTCCGCAGAAATCACCGAAGGTCACGTGAAAACGGCAAGGAACCAAGCGACGAGAGTGTCGCCGTTACCACCCCATGCGCACCGGCCTTGCTGCCGCGCGAACCGTGACGCCGATGCCAACAAGCGTCGCAATTCATTACAGACGCCAAGGATCTTGGCCAGCCGTTGCCAACTAGCGTGGCCAGGCCGTTGGGAGCGTTATCTCCTGTCGATCACCGTGGACCGGGATATGATCACCAGTAAGGCGGGGTCGTAGCACAGAGGTAGTGCGCCGCGACATCATCTCGGAGGACGTCGGTTCGAATCCGACCGCCCCGCCCCTTCCTGCATGCGCACCCCGCCGGGACGGAACGTCGCCCGCGCGCCCGGCCGGCCACCTGGCGGGTGGCCGGCCGGGGCATCCGGTCAGCCGAGCCGGCGTACCGGTTCGTCGGCGAGGAACGCCTGGATGTCCTCGACGGCGTGGCTGTAGTACGCCGCGTAGTTGGACTGCGAGACGTAGCCGAGGTGCGGGGTGGCGAGCAGCCGGGGCGCGGAGCGCAGCGGGTGGCCGGCGGGCAGCGGCTCGGTGTCGAAGACGTCGAGGCCGGCGCCGGCGATCCGGCCCTCGCGCAGCGCGGCGAGCAGTGCGTCCTGGTCGACGATGGCCGCTCGTGAGGTGTTGATCAGGTAGGCGGTCGGCTTCAGGAGGGCGAGTTCGGCGGCGCCGACCAGGCCGCGGGTGCGGTCGCTGAGCTTGAGGTGGAGGGAGACGAAGTCGCTGCTGCTCAGCAACTCCTCCTTGGACGCGGCGAGTTCCACGCCCACCTCGTCGGCCCGTTCCTTGGCCAGGTTGTGGCTCCAGGCGCTGACCCGCATGCCGAAGGCCAGGCCCACCTGGGCCACCCGGCTGCCGATCTTGCCCAGGCCCAGCAGGCCGAGCCGGCGGCCGTGCAGGTCGGCGCCGACGGTGGACTGCCAGGGGCCGCCCGCGCGCAGCGCGTTGTTCTCGGTGACGAGGTTGCGGGCCAGGCCCAGCAGCAGCGCCCAGGTCAGCTCCACCGGCGGGGTGGAGGAGCTGGCGGTGCCGCACACGGTCACCCCGTTGCGCTCGGCGGCCTCGTAGTCGATGACCGAGTTGCGCATGCCGGAGGCGATGAGCAGCTGGAGCCGGGGCAGCCGGTCCAGCAGCGTGGCCGGGAACGGGACCCTTTCGCGCAGGGTGACCACGATCTCGAACTCGGCCAGACGGGCGGCGAGTTCGTTCTCGTCGGCGATGTGCTCGCGGAAGATGACGACCTCGACACGGTCCTCGACGGGACTCCAGTCGGCCGAGTCCAGAGCCGCGTTCTGGAAGTCGTCGAGGACGGCACAGCGCAGTCGCATGTCAGTTGTCTCCGTACTCCGTGCTGGTCGTGGTGGCGCCGAGACCGGGAGCCGTCGGCAAACCGATCACACCACGGTCGACGGCCGCGCCGGTGAACGGGTCACTCACCGGTCCGAGACGGCCGTCCAGGTCCAGTTCGTCGGCGAGCGGCGCCAGTTGAGCCATCGCGGTCACACCGAGGGCGCTCTCCAGCTTGCAGCCCAGCATCACCCGCAGCCCGGCGCGGCGGGCGAGTGTCACGGTCTCGCGGGCGGCGAGCAGCCCACCGCACTTGGCCAGGTTGACGTCGACGCCGCTCACCCGGCCGCGCAGCCGCGGGATGTCCTGCGGTCCGGCGCAGTCCTCGTCGGCGTAGACCGGCACCGGCGAGCGCTCGTGGACGTACCGCGGGGCGTCCGGATCGCCGGACGGGACCGGCTGTTCGAGGAGTTCTACGCCGTGCTCGTGCAGGGTGCGGGCGACCCGCACCGCCTCCTCAAGGCTCCAGGAACCGTTGCCGTCGACGCGGACGCGGCCGCCGTAGACCGATCGCAGCAGCCCGGCCCGGCTGCCGTCGTCCCGGGTGGCAGTGGCTGGGCCGACTTTCCCGCAGGTGGGCGACCGGAGGTTGGGATGCCAAGGGGGGAGCGCGTGGCCAAGGCGGTGGCGACGAGCCGCCTCCGCCGGACGACGAGTGCGTCGCAGGGCTGAACATGGTGGCGGGTTTCGACGACGACTTGGCCAGTGAGGTAACCCGCGTCAAGAGCCGTCTGCACGGGCTGCTGACTTCGCTGCGCCCTGGAGCGGGTCTTGCCCACCTCTCTCTGACCGGTCACAGCCCTCGTGCGTGGTGGGACCGGTGCATGGTGGTCGCGGTACAACCATCGGTGGCGGTGAGGCGTCTGTTGTTCGTCACGCATCGCGTGATCGAGCCGCTAGCCCGCAGGACACGGGGTTGCCGGCCATCATTCCGGTTCGCGGGTGCCGTCGGCGTCCGCGGTGAAACAGGAGGTCTTCGTGCGTCACTCAGTCCGTCTTGCCGTGGCAGCGGCCCTGGCGGCCTCTCTGACCGGCGCTCTGGTGGCCGTCTCGGCCGGCCAGGCCGTCGCCGCCGGGTCCAAGCTGGCCGATGACTTCAACGGCGACGGATACCGCGATCTGGCCATCGGCATGCCGGGTAAGACGATCAGCGGGAAGCAGGACGCCGGTGCTGTTCTCGTCACCTTCGGCTCCGCCCACGGCCTGACCGGCAAGCACGTCTCCATCACGCAGAACTCCGCCAACGTCCCCGGCACGCCCGGGTACCAGGACTTCTTCGGCAGCAGCCTCGCCAGCGGCGACATGAACCGCGACGGGTACGCCGACCTGCTGGTCGGCAGTGAAGGAGATGCGTCGGGGAACGGCTCGGTGACCGTGCTGTGGGGCGGCACGTCACCGTTCAGCAGCGCCCTCGCGCTGCCCTCGGGACCGTCGTACCCCTCGCGCCTGTTCGGCTCCGACATCGCCGTGGGCGACTTCACCGGAGACTCCCGCCCGGACATCGCCGTCAGCGGGCAGACATCCCTGCGGCTGTACTCCGGCACGTTCACCCGCAGCAAAGCCCCCGCCGGCGACGACGTTTTCGGCCCCGACTCCACCAGCGGCGGGCACCTCGCAGCCGGCGACTTCACCGGCGACGGCAAGGACGAACTGGCCGTGGTCCAGCAGAAGACCACCGTCGTCTACGGCCAGGAGCCTGGCACCACCGACGCCGACTCCTTCACCGCCCAGGCCAGGCTCGCCGGCGGAGACCGCGTGGAAGCCGGAGACCTCAACGGCGACGGCCGCGACGACCTCGTCATCGCCCTGTCCGACCCCCGTCTCAATCCCAACGGACTGGCCGATCCCAGCAACGGCTCCGGCTACATCACCGTCCGCTACGGCGACCCCCGCATCAACGGCGGACTCGCCCCCTCAGGCCGCGTCTACCACCAGAACACCGCCGGCATCCCCGGCGCCAACGAGAAGGAGGACGAGTTCGGCGCGGCGATGTCCATCGCCGACATCAACGGCGACCACCGCGCGGACCTCGCCATCGGCATCCCCTACGAGTCCCTCGGCCGAGCCTTGAGGGGAGGCGACGTACTCGTGCTGCGCGGAAGCGCCGGCGGGCTCACCACCACCGGCGCCGCACGCTACTCACAGGACACCACCGGCATCCCCGGCAGCGCCGAGTTCAACGACGTCTTCGGCTCCCAGGTCCGCCTCGCCGACTACAACCGCGACGGCAAGGCAGACCTCGCCGTCTCCGCCCCCGGCGAAAACGAGGACGACGGCGCCGTCTGGCAACTGCGCGGCACCAGCGGCGGCCTGAGCACCAGCAGCGTCAGCGTCTACGGTCCCAAGGAATACGGCGTCTCCTCCGGCTCCGGCATCGGCGAAACCCTCCTCGGCTGAAGCTGGAGCATGAAGAGGCCGACGCAGCCCTCACGCACCTGTTGAAGGCGAGCGAGTACGTCATCGGCCATCTGGCCGTCCACGATGCTCGTCAGCACCGCCGCTGGGACCTGTTCCGGGTCCCGGTACGCTGCGCCCGCGCATCATCCTGATCCGGGTTGCAGTAGAGGTCGGTCGTTGAAGTTGCCATGAGGTCAATGGAGGCGTCCGACCCAAGCTGAGGTGCCGTCATCGCAACCTGTCACGGGATATTGTCGCAGCCTTCTGGTGGAGGACGATGCCGACCCTGAACTGCCACCTCTTCGCTGCCCGCCGGCCTGGCGGCACGGCTGCATCGACGAGCTGCTCCGAAACATCGCCGGCGAAAAGATGGCGGGCGTCCGAGTGTCGTCGGCTGGTGTTGGATCGAGTGGTCCAGCGGAAGAAGGACCGCCAGGCGGCAGGCGCGGGCTCCGTCGAAGCGGCGGGCGCCACGGAACGTCTCGCGTTTGAGGGTCGCGTTGAACAACTCGGCGAGAGCGTTGTCCGCGCTGGTGCCGACCGCACCCATGGACTGCTTCTCTCCCAACTCGGCACGGGAGCCGGCGAATTCCCGGGAGCTGGACTGGCTCCGTAATCGCTGTGGAAGACGGCGCCGGCCAGGCTGCCGCGGACCCAGCCCGGGCAGCCTGAAGCGCGTCGGCGGCCAGCGAGTGCGCATGTGGACCGAATGAGGCTTGCTGAGGTGGCGGGGCGGTTCACTCCGGTTCAGTCGGACGTCCGGCGCAGGATCAGGCAGAGGAAACCGAAGGCGTCCCGGTATACGCGCAGCCATTGGTCGCGGTGGGTGGTGGCTGCTGCGAGCGCCTGGGAACTGTCCGGATCGTTGGGGTGGTCCAGGGCCCATGAGGCCAGTGCCCCCGTCCAGGCCCATTCGTAGTCGTCAAGCTCTCGGCGTGTGCTGATGTGCCCGTAGACGGGTGTCCACCCATCGGCGATGACGCGGTCCACAGTGGTCGGCAGGTCGGCGAGGTTCCCGAGCATCTCGACGGCCTCGGAGGAGGGCTCGCGGGCCCAGAATCCGTCACCGATCAGGACGCGTCCCCCGGGAGCCAGGTGCTTGCGTGCCGCCGTGAGGGTAGCGAGCAGGCCACCGAAGGCGTGCGTGGCGCCGACGCTGAGCACCAGGTCGAACGCGTGGGAGGCGGCGAAGTCGGCGGCGTCCTCGTGGTGGAGGACAAGGCGCTCGTGCACGCCAAGGGTGCGCGCGGTCTCAAGAGCATGCGCCAGCGAGCTCTCGGAGACATCGACGCCCTCGGCCCGCAGTCGCAGATGCGTGGTCAGGGCACGCACGAGCCACTCTCCGCCGCCGCAGCCGAGGTCGAGTATGCGCTCATCGCCGCGTGAAATGCCGCGGTCCAGCAATCGGCGCACCGAGTCGTCGTCGAGCGGGGCCGCAATCGGATGATCCGCATGGGCAAGCCTGGAGATCTGTTCACGGTTCACCGGCCGAGCCTGACAGGGGCGGAGGCGGCACGCACCTGCTTTTCCTCCAGAGCCGGAACGCTGCGCCGGCAGCCACCGATCCACAGGGTTTGAACAATTACTCGGGGCTGGAGCAATCGTCAAGAATTGTGGATCAGGAGCGTCAGGGAGTGCTCCGGCGGTAGGTCCACATCTCGGTCATCTGACCGTCGAGGAGCCGGATCAGCCAGATGAGATGGCTGTCGATCGTGCCTGGGCGACTTTCGTGGCCGACACCACCGACCACTGACAGCAAATCGTCGGTGCCGAGAATCGTGTCGATGTGGAACCGGAGTCCTGGTCGGCTGGCGTGGGTCTGCGTGACGGCGCGTTGAACGTCGGTGGGCCCGGTCACCTCTGGGTGTGCATGGTCGGTCCAGTCCGGGCTCAGCACTTCCGAAGCGATCGAGATGTCGCCCGTGTTCCACATCTGGAAGTACCGCTGCACGACGCGGTGGGAGGGGGCCGCTTGCGCGTCCATCGTGTTCTCCTCTGCTCCTGGGGGGACAGCCTGCGAGATGAACCGTAAGATCACGCGGCTGGCGTGTCTGTGCGTTCGGCCAAGACGCCGTTCTCGAATCGGGCGCCGGAGCGGACCAGGGCGACGAGGTGGGCTCCCGTGATCGCGCGCCAGCGGGCCTGGGCGGAGTCGACGAGCTTGAATACCATTGCGAGGGCCGCGGCCGGGCTGCCGGCGCCCCGGGTGACCTTCGTTCGCGGCTTGACGGGGGAAGAACGTCGACTCGATCGGGTGTCCGCAGGTGGACCCAGTGCTCGGCTGGGAAGTCGTAGAACGCCGGCAGCTCTTCCCGGTCGTTGGTGATCTTCGCGACGGCCGGCCCTTGCGGACCGGGTCCACGCCCTCGCGTCGTAACGCGGTGATCGGGTTGCCGAACTGACGTCGGCTCAGCCCGGTGAACGGGGCTGTCCAGGACGGCTCGGACGCCGTGATCACACCAGCCAATGCCAGATCGTCTCAAAGATCGGCGGCATGGCACGATGACCGTCATGTCAGGTCAGGTCTGGGTGTCACTCATATCGCTGGGCGGCGTTGTCCTCGGCGGCGTGTTGTCCTACCTCGTTCAGCACAGGACTCAACTCTCGGCGGAACGCGCTGAACAGCAACGGCAGCAGATCGCCTTGTCGGAGGCCCGGCGCGGGGAACGGCTCGCGCTGCTGGAGCGGTTCATCGAGGTGGGGGCCGAGGCCGAACGCTGTGCCTTCAGCCGGCCTTCCGAGTGGGAGCGCACCGACGCCTGGTTCCTCACGGCCCGGGACGTCATGAACAGGCTGTGGGTTGCGGAGCGGCTCATCCGCATCCACTTCCCCCTGCCCGTACACGACGCGGCACGCGCGTACTTCCTCGACCTCAACCGGACGGTGTGGGAAGGCTTGCCTGACGGCGAG
The DNA here is from genome assembly GCF_040678315.1 of Streptomyces sp. NPDC052721. Taxonomy (NCBI): domain Bacteria; kingdom Bacillati; phylum Actinomycetota; class Actinomycetes; order Kitasatosporales; family Streptomycetaceae; genus Streptomyces; species Streptomyces sp. NPDC052721. The sequence goes on from NZ_JBFATL010000023.1 coordinate 9,776, forward strand.
AGCGTGCGGGACTACTTGGAGGACAACCGGCTGGCGTTTCTGGACGCGGCCCGCGCGGTCATGGGGTAGCACACTGCCGACCCCGGAGATCTTTTACGGGACAGGCCTTAGGTGATTCGAAAACCGGTGCGTTGGTGTGAACGGCGCGGAACCACCAGAGTTGGCGCCGCGTGATTTCCGGGAGACCGCGGAGGCCCCCCGGGGGCCTCCGCCTGCTGCCGCTTGCGTCCTGGTTACCCGAGCTGTACGGCCGCGACATCCTCATTCTTCATGGGTGTACCTGCCGGGCTTGAGTTTGAAAATAAACTGTCCGGTGCCGTAGCAGTCTCCACGCTCTCCTCTTTGGCCGCCGTCTTCCCAGTTGACGGCGAGCTGAATGGGCTTGTCAGGCCGTACAGGAACCGTCTTGTTGACCTTGAATTTGGTGATCTTCAGCCGGTTGGGCCGGTATCGGGGAATTTGCCAGTATTCCTTGAGCCAGACCTGCTTGCCGTCGGTCCCCCTCGACAACTTGAGTGATCCATAGGTAACTTCTCGCCCCCCTTGCTGCCAGAGATCGAGGGACCTGACTTGGATACTCTTCTTCGTGACCTTGCCGAGATGCCAGACGACGCTCTGGAAGAAGTACGCCGTGGACCTGCAGGTCCGCAGGTTACGTCGATCCCGGCCGACGAGAGCGCTATGGATGGTGTTCGGCCTTGAGCGGATCTCGGCGACGGTGGTCGTACCCGGCTTGGACGGCCTGGCGGTGATGTCGGCGGTGGTGGTCGGCCCCGGCTTGGACCCGGCTTCTGCGATTCCACTTGATGCCAGTAGGGTCGTTGCCGCGATGAGGAAGCTGCCGCAGACTTGGACGCCACGCCCAGTTACCTTATTCATGTCATCCCTTCGTGGAAATCTTCATCCGATATCGAAATCAGTTCGAGTCCACCTGCACGGCCTTTCGGCTCCGGTCCGGCTGACACGACGGTCGTGCAGCCAACGCGTCCGTCAAGGCAAGGTTGCTCCTCAGCTCGCGCATGCGCCCTTCCGTGATCCCCTTACATCTCCGGGAGAGGGGGAAACGAAATTTCAGGTCAACCCGAATGCCATTCCGATGCCCGACTCTGCTCATAGAATTCGCCATCACGCTGGTATCGGTCCCGTTCGCCAGCGCGCGCTTTCACGATAGGTGACAGCGGCATGGATTTCGTTAGCACTGAGTGCACGCCTAATTGGCGATACGTCTACTACTCGGCGATGCGTGGACTGACTGGGCCGCGGTACTCCTTGGGTGGCAGGCCGTAGACGGATCGTGCGCTTGCAACGCCTAACACAATGGGGTGGATCAAGGCTGACGGCCATGCGGAGGGGCAGCTCAGACAGCGCTGAAGCCCACGGCACGCTGCGGACGTTGCCGTGCGGGCATACCTCGGAACCCGCGTCTTCCCGGATCAGGGACGGGCGGTGTCAGTGACCGCGGCTAACGTGCGCGCATGTTCTCATCACTGCCCGATGGGCTTCCGCCAGGCCGTTGCCTCCCCGAAGTCGTCCGAGGTGACGCCCCGCCACCGCGCATGTGGCTGTCCGAGGAACCAGTTTCGGATCCCGTGGAGTCGTGGTCGCACTGCCAGAGTGCACGGGAGGAATCCGGACTGTGGCCACTGCTCGTCTCCACCCTTTACGGACCTGGGCGGCCCACCGCCCTCGCGGCCGTCGACGCCCTGGACCTTCAAGACGTGCTGGAACGGGACTGGCGCTCCTATCGAGCCTTCCAGCTCAGGCAGCTTGCGGCGCCGCAAGAACCGGAAGACCTGCCAGAGGGCGTCGAACCCTGGGACGAGGATCCCGGGGCGCCGTTCGACCGCTGGCCCGGCCTGGCGGCCGGCATCCCCTCCCTGGCCGGAGCCGACTCTGATGCCGCCGCCCGCACCGCCATCGCCCGGCTCATGGCCGGCCCTTACCGACTGCCCAAACCTCACCTGGCCCTTGTTCCGGCCACCCGCTCCGCCGACATTCCCGCGGTCATGGGCTGGCAGGCGGAGGCTCCTTTGCCCCTGCTGTGCGCCCTGCTCCGCAGTTGGGAGGACCGCTTCGGTGCGCGGGTCGTCGCCTTTGACGGCGCAATGATTCACGTCTCCGTCGCCCGCCCGCCCCGGGACGCCGATCACGCCACCCACCTCGCTCTCGAACACGTGCTGACGGGCGCCGACAACGTCAACGACGGCACCGTCCCGTATCCCGACTACGCCGCCTCACTCCTCAACTCTGCCCTCTGGTCCTTTTGGTGGGACTGACAACGGCCGACGCAGCGAGGTGAGCTGTCGGTGTGTGATCAGGTGCGGCCCCACACGCCGGCCCGCGACCAGATCATGAACCGACGGTGGGCGGTCGACTTCGATATGCCGAAGCACGGCGGCTAGGCCCGCCATGCACAGCCGCAGACCAGCACGTAGATGATCGCAGCGAACAGCGTCTCATCAGGCGTGTTCTGTTTCCCGCCGCCCTGCGGCCGTACCTGTTCCTCCGGAATCAACGGCCTCGCAAGCTCCCACAGGCCATTGGGAACAATCCAGCTCCATGTACCCCGCCCCGCGCCCAACTGCCATGGAGGACACGGTCAAGACGCCATCTCGTTCAACGAGTTCGATAGGTTGCCGTGGTGGGGATCGTTGGGCGGCTGGTGCCGGATGAGTTGTGGGAGCTGTGCCAGCATGTGGTGCCCGGAGGCGCTTTCACGGCTCGCTGGGACGAGCCACTCGTCGTTGACCTGTCGCCGTAAGAACATCCTTCGCCCCTCGATCGCGATCGTCATTCCCCTTCGCCCTCGTTCGTGGGCTGCGTGCATGCCGAAGGCTCCTCCAGCCACCCCCGGCGAGCAGCCTGGACCGCGGCCTGGAAGCGGGTGGTGGCGCCCAGTTCGGTCATGAGATGGCGAATGCGGCGCTGGGTGGTGCGCTGGCTCCAGCCCTGGGCGCGGGCGATCGCCGTGTCCGAGCAGCCTGCGGCGAGCAGCTTGACGAGGGCGAGGTGGTCGGGATGGCCGGAGGTGGCGGGTGGAGCCGTGGGCGGTGTGGGGGCCTGAAGGGGGGATCCGCGGTCCCACTCCGCTTCGAAGAGTGCTTCCAACGCGGTCAGCATCGGTGAGCGGTTGATCAGGTACGCGGCGAGGTGCCCGCCCGGGGCGAGGCTGAAGGGGATGACCGCCTGCGCGTCGTCGACGATCACGAGTTTGATCGGCAATTGTGGTCGCACGCGGGCCTGTTCGCCGGTGCGTATGCTCGGCAGGATGTCGTCCCGGAGGCGGCCCGGCCAGGCGACCGCGCCCCGGTCGTAGAGTACGCGGTGGGTGACGCCCGAACGCTGTCTGCGGCGCTGGTCGTCCAGATTGCTGCCGGGGCGGTCCACGTAGGGCGGCCGGTCGAAGGTGCGGATCTGACGGCGGGCGCCGGCGGTGAGCCTGCGGACGGCGGCGCTGATGTCGTCACGGCCACGGAGCACTTCTACCGCGACGTCCGGGTCGGCGATCCGCTGCGCCTCGCGGTGTCTGTCGGCCAGTTGGCGCACCAACGCGCGAGCCGTGTCGAGCTGCCGTTCGCGTTCCTTGATCAGTTCGGTGACCGCGACGTCGGGGGCGGTGGCGGCGAAGCGTGGAGGGCGGCCGGCCGATCTGGTCGCGAGACCCTCTTTCACCAGGATGGACAGCAGCCGTCCCGCCGCGCTCGTACTCGTCCCGCATGCGCTTGCCACCTCGGAGGCGGTGCTGTGGGGCAGACCGATCAGCGACGTATAGACACGCTGTGCTTCATCGCCGAGTCCGACGACGTCAAGTTCCATTTTCCCTCCGGTAGTCCGGCCGTCGACCGCGGGACCGCCGTCCTTGTCGCATGTCTGCGCGACGGAGCCAGTCCCACGGCCCGACCGCCGTTCTGAACGGAGACCGGCGCTGTCTTGTTCCGTTCTCGCCGCTGATGCCCCCATGCCGGTCATGGCCGGCGGTCGGCGGGACACCACGGACCTCGGCCTGGGACCAGGGGCGCGGACTGGACAAGCCGCTCCGCGGCCGTTCGGCGCTCCTGGCGCGCCGACGCGTAAGTGCCACGTCCGCGCTGCCGAGGGCTCGGCCTGTACGCAGCTCTGCTTCCTGCCCGCCGACAAGAGCGGGAGGAGTACCGCCGTGATCTCGACGCCACTATGGCGCGGCAGCTCGATCCGAGCCGTGTATACCCTCTCGGTTTCCGGCGGCGTCATCTTGTGTTTCCGCTCCGCCAGTTGCTGGCCGATAGCTGCCACCTGGCGGTAACCGGCCACCTCGACACCCTAGCGCCGCTTCCGCGTGCATTGGCATCTTCACTCCGGTGAGGCGGCGTTGACCGTCAGATGGCGCTCGATGCACATCCCTTGGAATGTGCATGGCGAGTGTGGCGCGCTGGTGCGCCACGCGTCTGACGTCCCGCTACCGAGGCTGTGGCCTCCTGCCTCCCCGTATCAGCGGCCGTCCGCGCCGGCAGACGGCCGAACGGAAGGACTCTTGGGTTGAATCACTCCCGTGACAGGGCCGCGTCCCCGCAGGGTGCGCGCGGGCCCCGACTGCGCCTGGCCGCGACCGTGGTGATCACGGCCGCGGCACTCGCGTTCTCCGCGCTGCCCGGCTCGGCCGGCGCCGTCTCCATGTCCCACGCCCCCGAAAGCGCCCGCACAATGGGAGCGCTCCCGCAGATCAAGGCGGCATCCCGGCCGGGGTCCGGGACCGTCCACCTGTCGCCTGGGCAGCGTCGGCGGCTACTCGATCAGGCGGCCAAGGCGGCGCCAGGCACCGTCCGCGCACTGGGGCTCGGCCCTGAGGAGAAACTGATCCCGAAGGACGTGATCCAGGACGCCGACGGCACGGTCCACACCCGCTACGAGCGCACCTATGCCGGGCTGCCCGTCATCGGCGGCGACCTGATAGTCCATCAGCGGCGAGATGCCCGCACCGTCACCTACGCCGCCAAGAAGAAGCTGACCCTGCCGACGACCGTGGCCAAGGTGCCGGCCGCCACGGCGAAGAAGGCGGCCCTGAGCAAGGCTATGGCGAAGGGCACCCGCAAGGCGGCCACGCACGCGGCCCCTCGCAAGGTCGTCTGGATGATGGGTGCCCAGCCGAAGCTGGCTTGGGAGACGGTCGTCACCGGCGTGCAGCAGGACGGCTCCCCCAGCGAACGCCACGTCGTGACGGACGCCGCGAGCGAGGCCACCCTGCAGAACGCCGAACACGTGGAGTCCGCCCAGGGCAACAGCCTCTACAGCGGGCAGGTCACGATCGGCTCCACCCGCCAGGATGACGGCACGTATGCCTTGATCGACCCCCAGCGCGGTGGTCACCGGACACTCGACTCGAGTGTCACGTCCAACGGTGTCCTGTTCACCAGCAAGGCCGACGTGTGGGGCGACGGAACGGCGGCGAACCCCCAGACCGCGGCGGTGGACGCCGCGTACGGCGCACGGACGACGTGGGACTTCTACCTCGACCGCTTCGGCCGCAATGGCATAGCCGACGACGGCCGCGGCAGCACCTCCCGAGTCCACTACCAACAGCAGCCAGGGATCCCCCTCGCCAACGCCAACTGGCAGGACGGCTGCTTCTGCATGAGCTACGGCGACGGCGCGGACGGGCACCACCCGGTGACGTCCCTGGACATAGCCGCCCACGAGATGACGCACGGAGTCACCTCCTCCACGGCCGGACTGGGCGACTACGGCGAATCACCGGCGCTCAACGAGGCGATCAGCGACATGATGGCCGCCGCTGTGGAGTTCTACGCCGACAACCCGAACGACGTGCCCGACTACACGATGGCCGAGCTGGACGATCTGCACGGTGACGGCAAGCCCATCCGGTACATGGACCTCCCCTCCAAGGCCGGCGTCAGCGCCGTCGGCTCCCCACCCCTGGACTACTGGACGCCTCAGGCGAAGTCGGACGAACCGCATATGGCGGCCGGGGTGGGAGACCACTTCTTCTACCTGCTCGCCGAGGGCAGCGGGAAGAAGACCATCAACGGCGTGACCTACGACAGCCCCACCTATGACGGGTCGCCGGTGGCGGGCATCGGGCTGGCCGACGCCGCCGGCATGGTGTACCGCGCGCTCACCGTCTACATGACCAGCACCACCGACTACGCCGGTGCTCGCACCGCGACGCTCCAGGCCGCCGCCGACCTGTACGGTTCGGGCAGCGACGCCTACGAGGCCGTCGCCAACGCCTGGGCGGCCGTCAACGTGGGGACGGGCTTCGTCCATCACATCGCCGTCGAGCCGCCGCCGACCGAGCCGGTGGCGGTTGGCCAGCCCGTCAGCCGCCAGATCACAGCATCCAGCAGCCGTCCCGGCGCGCTGACCTACTCCGCCAAGTCGCTGCCCCGGGGCCTGACTATCGACCACGCCACCGGTCTCATCACCGGTACGCCCGACAAGGCCGGCGACTACAGTTCGGCCGTCGTCATCACGGACGCGACCGGGGACACCCGGAACCTCTCGTTCACCTGGACCGCTCTTGAATCGGGCGGACACTTCTTCGTCAACCCCACCACCTACGTGATCCCCAGGTGGGGCACCGTCGAGTCCCCGCTGATCGTCCGGGGGAAGCCGGGCGACGCGCCGAGTGACCTCAAGGTCACGGTCGATCTCGACCACGGGTTCAGCAACGCCATGGTGATCGACCTGATCGGCCCCGACGGCACCGTCATCCACGTCAAGCCCTGGGGCCCCTGGGTGCTCACGCCCGAGCTGCACGAGACCTACACGGTCGACGCCTCGGCGGTCACCACGGCCGGCACCTGGAAGCTGCGCGTCACCGACGGCACCCCGGGCTTCTACAACCTGGACCCGGGTCATCTCCAGCGCTGGAGTCTGGACTTCTCGGGCGCCGGCCCCGCGGTCGCAACCGGCTCGCCCGCCCGGTAGAGCGCGTGACGGCCACCGCTTGACAACCAGGGGTCGCTCCCCCCCCTGACGATCACGCGGTGGCCGCGTGCGTTGAAGTGGGCCGCGCGGTTCGAGGAGCGAACTCCGGTCCGGTGCGGGCCACTTCGGCACCGGTACCGGTTCTACGAGGCGTGGCGCCTGCGCGAGCGGAAGGCACGGCCCGTCCCCCGTTCGTGATCAGCAGAAGCTGCTCGCACGAGAGTGGCGCGTGGGCCGTGACCGGCGCCGAGGTGAAGCACCCCGTCCATAAGCCGGGTGCGCCCTCGACGGGGTCCCCCTGCTTCCCGCAGAAGTACAACCACTGTGGCCACGTGAGCACCGGAAACAACCCGTAACACCTCGTTAACTGACGTCAAGTTAGGTAGGTCGCGCTCCCCCCTCACATCCCGGGAGAGAGCGTCGACGTTCATGGGATCGCTCCCATCAGGGAGCTACTGGAAGGAGTCTCGTGGCCAGGAGCACACGAACTCAGCGACGGAGGCTGGCCATACCCCTGCTGGCCTTCGTCCTGGCCGGCGGCGGCACGGTCGCCACCGGGGGTACGGCAGCGGCGGCACCCGCCGAGCCGGACACCTCGGTGGGCAGCGGTGTCAGCTCTGGATTGCGACCCGAAGGAGATCGGGTCGACCTGACCGGGGGCGCCGGCCGGTTCAGACCGCGCCAGACCGGTAAACCCGATGCGAAACACAAGGAAATGCCCTCCGGCCGCGCTCCGTACATCGTGGAACTCGCCGAGGCACCGGTGGCGACGTACACGGGCCGGCTCTCGGGGCTGGCCCGGACCCGCCCGGCACCGGGCGAGCAGCTGGAACCGCAGTCGGGGGCGGCGAAGGCGTACCGGAAGCACCTGGGTACCCAGCGGACGGCCGTGGCCAAGGCGGCCGGCATCACGGTCAACGAGGTCTACACCACGGCCTTCAACGGATTCTCCGCCACGCTGACCGCCGCTCAGGTCGAGGAACTGAAGGCGGACAAGCGGGTCCGTTCGGTCACCAAGTCCCGGGTGGTCAGTACCACCCAGGCGCCCGTTGGTGACACCACGTCGCAGCCGACGACCGGCACGGCGACGGGCACGGTAAAAAACGCCAGGACCGGGGCATCGGCCACCGGCGCCCGGGCAACCGGCTCGCCGGCGACCAGCGCGCAGAAGTCCGCCGCGCGGAAGCCGGGCAGAAGCACCGGCGCCGGGGTCGTGATCGGCGTCCTGGACACCGGGATCTGGCCGGAGAGCCCGTCGTTCGCCCAGCGGATCCCGACGGCCCCGGCGGGCTGGCACGGCACCTGCCAGACCGGCTACACATTCACTGCCCAGCACTGCAACGGCAAGATCGTCGGCGCCCGGTACTTCGCCGACACGCTCCTCGCGGCGTCGGGCGGCACGCTGCCCGAGGGTGAGGTGCTCTCACCCCGGGACATGGTCGGGCACGGTACGCACACGGCGTCCACCGCGGCCGGCCTGCCCGTCGACAACGTCACCATCTCGGGACGGAACTTCGGTTCGGTCTCCGGTGTGGCCCCGGACGCGCAGATCGCCGTCTACAAGGTCCTCTGGGGCGGCTCGGGATACGACGCCGACATCATCGCGGGCATCGACGCGGCGGTCGCCGACGGCGTACAGGTGCTCAACTACTCGATCGGAACGCAGTTGGGGGACAGCGAGCCCAACACCCCGATCGGCAACGCCTTCCTCAACGCCACGCTGGCCGGAGTCTTCGTCACGGCCGCGGCCGGCAACAGCGGCTTCAGCAGCGCGGTCAGCAACACCCAGCCGTGGGTCACCACAGTCGGCGCGGCGGTGACCCACGTGAACGAGGGAACCGTCCGGCTCGGCGACGGCACCTCGCTCACCGGCGCCTCGCTGGACGTGCTCCCCGGTGGCCGATCCCTGCCGCTGGTCTTCGGCGAGCAGGCCGGCACATTGGAGGAGGGCTCGGCGTACTGCGAGCCCGGCAGTCTGGACCCGGCGAAGGTGAAGGGGAAGGTGGTCGCCTGCGCCCTGGACAGCCCCTACGGCGCGGTGGAGGAGCTCAAAGCCAAGCGCGCGGCGGCCATGGTCCTCTTCGACCCCAACGGCAACTTCCGGGTCAACAGCATCTACGACTTCCCGGTGCTGTATCTGAACACCAGGGACCAGGCCGGCAAGATCTTCAACTACCTGATGAGGCACCCGGCCGACGGCACCGCACAGCTGACCTCGGGCAGCCACGGTTCCGGAGCCCCAGGTGTGCCGGCCATCGCGGACTACTCTTCGACAGGGCCGGACAAGACGCACCCCGGGCTCATGAAGCCCGATCTGGTCGCCCCCGGCAGCGACATCATCGCGGCCGTCTCCCCGCCGGGAAACTTCGGCCGGCAGTACGACGCGTACTCGGGGACCTCGATGGCGGCCCCGCACGTGGCCGGTGAGGCCGCGATCCTGCGGGCCGAGCATCCCGACTGGTCGCCGGGCGCGGTTGCCTCGGCGTTGCACACCACAGCCGGCACCGTGGGCAGCACCAGCCCGCTGGCCCAGGGCAGCGGGCTGCCGTCACTGAAGCGGGCGGCCGATCCGGGGCTGGTCATCGAGCCGGACGCCAAGAGCCTGACCGCCTTCAGTGAAGCGGCTCAGCCCGACGGCCGCGAGCTGAACCTGCCGTCGATCGGGCTGCGCGAGTACGACGGCACCAAGCCGGTGGTGTTGACCCGCAAGCTGACCAACGTCGGCAGCAAGCGGGAGACGTACCATGCCTCGACGAGCGGGCTGGGGGGCATGCAGGTGAGCGTCGCACCAGCAACGGTGACGGTGGCGCCGGGCGAGACCGCCTCGGTCACCATCACCCTGCGGCGCGGCAGCGCACCGTGGGACCGCTACGTCACCGGCGCGATAACCTGGCGCGGCACCGCCCACCAGGTACGGATCCCGGTCGCCGCGCGTCCGTGGGGCATCTCGCCCCGGCAGTACGACGACAACCTGGAAGAGTTCGGCCGGCTCGCCGACGGCACCTACGGCATGTTCGAGCCGGGCTTCACCGGCCCGGTCTCCGGCCGGTCGACCGGCTACGCCCCCATGCAGCGGGAGTCGTACTCGATGCAGACCGGGGTCAGCGGCGGGGTCTTCGACCGGAAGGCCCTCGGGGTGCAGGCGCACTCCTTCAAGGTGCCGGCGGGCAGCGCCGGAATCGTCGTGGACACCGCGACCGACGACCCGGACACCAACCTCGACCTCTGGCTGTACAAGGGCGACAAGCTGGTCTACCGGAGCGCCGCCGGCTGGAGCAGCTCCGAGAAGGCCTGGGTCTTCATGCCGGAAGCGGGCACGTACACGGCGTACGTCTTCGCACAGGACTCCGGCAGCCCGGTCGTCGACTACCGGCTCGGCCACGTCGTCCTCAGCCGTAACGGCCACTACAAGCCCGCGACGCTGGAACTGCCGACCGCGGTGGAGCGCGGCACGACACCGCAGTACAAACTGCGGCCGGGCGCTCCGCTGAAGCCTGACGTCGAGTACTGGGCGTACACCGAGCTCCGCACCAACGGGCAGGTGATCCCAGGTCAGTTGGTGTCCACGAACCAGTACTCCTGGGAGTGACGCGGTAATCCCCCGGGGGCCGTGGCTCCCGAGCGGCCGGTGGGGCGGGGCCGAGCGGCTCCCGCCCCACCGGCTCGCTCACGTCCCGCACTCCCCGGAGCCGGCATCCTGCTCCTCGGCACGGCGGGGCGCAGGTGGTGGCGCATGGTGGCTGGGGAGCGGGCCAGGCTGCGCGGGGGTTCGGTGCGGCCGTGCAGGCGGGGTGTGAACCAGTAGGGGGTCAGCCGGCCCGGCCAGGCCGGCAGCCGGCGCCGGACCGCCGGCGCCAGACCCTGGCGCAGCGTCACCGCACACGCCGGCCGCAGACCGCCGCCGGCAGTGTCACGGCGCCGGCGGGGCAGCAAGACCGCGTGGCCGCCGACGAGGTCGTCGCCGAACTGCCCGCGCACCTGGGACGTCCACCACGTCAGCAGCCGCTCCACCCCGCTGCGCGCCGTTGCCGCAGCGCACGTAAATGCCGCAGGTACCGGCGTGCGGGTACCAGTACCCGACCTCAAGGCGGACGGTCTCGTTGATACGCAGGCCCACCCGCCGCCACAGCGACGCCGCCGTACAGTCGCGCGCCGCCGCCAGGAACCCCTTCTCTCCGGCGGAGGGCGGGACACGCACCCCGATACGGGCCGGCGCGGCGAGGCCGGTCGAACTCGTCGACCGGCCGCACCACCGGCCGGCCCGTCACCTCCTCGATGTCCTGTGCGTGGCGGGCCTGGAGAAGACGGGCAACGCGGGATCAGACGGGGCGGATGTTCTCCGCCTGCGGGCCCTTCTGGCCCTGAGTGACGTCGAACTCGACCTTCTGTCCCTCGTGCAGCTCTCGATACCCCTGGCTGGCGATGTTGGAGTAGTGGGCGAAGACGTCGGGGCCGCCGCCCTCCTGCTCGATGAAGCCGAAGCCCTTCTCGCTGTTGAACCACTTGACAGTGCCCTTGGCCATGACCGTCTCCTTCGAGGGAAACCGGGCCCGCACCCTGCGCGCCCGGGAGGTGATCGCCCTGGTCCGGAGAGGTGCTGAACAGCAAGAACGCCCGTGATGGCGATCACGGGCGAACGGGACTTCGGAACCACGACTGCTGAATCACCACGCTATACCGGCGTGGCGGCAGCCGCTACCGACGACACGGCATCAACGCCCGCCGTGTCGGGGCACACCTGGCATCGACCCCCGCTTACCGCGACCCGGACCCGCCGGAGCCGCACGCGTCGATCCACGGTCAGCCGTCCAGTCGATCAGCCCGGCCGCCCGCACCGTAAGCACGGACCTGCGCCACCAGCCGGCGATGGCCGGCCACCCGCTGCCGCGGGCGCCCGTCCGCAGACCGCGATGCCTGAGCCGTTCCAGCGGGGGACGGCACAGCCGGCGGGGTCGGCTCCAGGACACCTTCACGGCGGCGGCGGGCCGGACCGCGTCAAGGGCCCCAGAAGCACGTCGACCCCTGCAACCCGCAGTTCCTCTGCCAGGGCCTGTCCCCCGCCTCCGTCACCCCGGGCATGCCTCACCACCTTGAGGAACCCCCAGCCGCGCGTCGGCTGGGGTTCCTCTCTTACCACGACAACGACACTTCGTGATGGAGTCGCACCGAACTGGTGCACCGAGCTACCACGCGGCAGCTCGTTCGCCTGGATGCGTCCCGCACCTCCCCATGTTTGACTGGACACACCGCGCGTCCTGCACAACAGGAGCCCTGATATGAAGATCCTTCTGCTTGGCGCTACCGGCATGGTCGGCAGTGCCATCGCAGCTGAGGCCGCCGCTCGCGGCCACGACGTGACGTGCGTCAGCCGCTCCGGCGAGGCTCCCGTTCCCGGCGTGACCTCGATCGCCGCCGACGCGACGGACGGATCCCGGGTCGCCGCTCTGGCCGCCGGACACGACGCCATGGCCTCCGCCTTGGTCCCACTGCGTGACGGCAGTGACCCGAAAGAACCCTTCCTCGCCCTGAACCGTGCGCTGGTCGAGGCCGCGCGGACCGCCCATGTCTCCCGGATGGTCGTCGTCGGCGGTGCGGGAAGTCTGGAAGTGGCCCCTGGAGAGGCACTGGCCGACCAACCCGGCTTCCCTGCCGAGATTCTCGGTGAAGCACTCGCCCACCGTGACGTACTCGCCTTTTTCCGTACGGTCGATGATCTTGACTGGACGTATGTGTCGCCGGCAGCAGAGATCACCTCAGGTGAACGCAGCGGTAACTACCGCGTCGGCGGGGATCAGTTGTTAAGCGACGACGAGGGCCGCAGCCGCATCGGCATCGGGGACTACGCTGCCGCCTTCATGGATGAACTTGAGAGCAACGCACATCCGCGCACCCGCATTTCAGTCGCCTACTGAACGCGGGCGAGGTGGGTGCCCGTGGGAAATGGCGCACTGTCGCTCCAACGCTCCCATCCCGGTAGGAATCGAGACGACCAGACTCCCGGCGCCACCGCCGAACTCAGCCTCCACGCCGGGCGACTCGCCGTGCAACTGCGCGGCAGTCGTCCGCCACGGCAACCGGTGGTACCGCGTTGCCGACCCGTACGTCAAGGTGTGGACTGGAGGTCTACCGCTTCGCGAATGGCTCGCGGGTGGTGCTCGTTCATCCACACTTCCGACTGCCAGACTCACCGGAGGCATTCATGAGCGACGCACAGACAAGCACAAACACGGAAAGCACGACAAACACGGAAAGCACGACTTCCGACGCCACGGCCATTCCATTCCGTCTCGAGGTCATCGTCATCCCGGTGGCCGATTACGACCGGGCCAAGAACTTCTACGTGAATCTCGGCTGGCGGGTGGACGCCGACATCGACCTGGACACCGGTTACCGGATGATCCACCTCACTCCCCCGGGTTCGCACGCCTCAATCGTGTTCGGCACCCAGGTCACCGCCGCGCAGCCGGGGTCCTTCGATGGTCTGCTCCTCGCCGTGGACAACCTCGACACAGCACGTGACAAGTTGATCTCGCAGGGTGTAGAAGTCAGCGAAGTGTTCCACGACGCCGGTGGCGGCCTCGGCGGCGGCTTCCACATCGGTGAAGAGGGGCGCGCCTACGGGCACGACCCAGAGCGCCGCTCCTACGCCTCGTACGCCTCTTTCCACGACAGCGAAGGTAATCGCTGGATACTCCAGGAGATCACCGAGCGGCTGCCGGGCCGCGTCTGAGGCGCGAAGCCACGGTCACGTCAGCCGACTGCGAAGGGCCGGCCACACCGAGTTCCGTGGCGGCCAGTTGCCGCTGTCGGCCTGCCTCGTATCGGCACTCAGCCCGTGACGCCTGGTTCAGCGGCGGCCCGAGGCAGCCCTGAGGAGCCCTGTGCGCAGTCGCCCTCGCGTGCGGTTCGACGCGGCACAGGCACCATCTCAGGTAGGCCGGGAGGAGAAGCATGAGCAGCCATGACGCCACGGAGTTCGCGGCCGGGGCCGCCCGGCTGGGTTGTGCGACCCTGGTTGATGCGATGGGTCGCGTTCACAGCCACCGCGCGCACATTCTCGCTCTGTCCAGTCCCGACCCCACCAGGCCGCTGTTCGGCCCAGCTGCCACCATGGCATACCTGCCCTACCGGGATGATCTGCCACAGGCTGACATCGGCTTCGGTGAACTCTTCTACCAGGCCGTTGGCGACGACCCTGCCGGCCGGGTACTGGTGCTCTCCAGTGGTGGTCACCGGGACGCCTCACACGGTGGCGGTATGAAACTGTCCCGGGTCCTTCATCAGGGCCTGGCGGGCGTGTTGGCGGACGGCAGACTGCGGGACTACACGCAATTGCGCCACCATGGATTCGCCACGTGGTGCCAAGGCGAGGCAACGCGCTGGGGCGGCGACACCGTCGTACCGTACGCGGCCGGCGTCGCCATCGAAGTCGCCGGTGTGTGTGTCGTTCCCGGTGATTACGTCTACGCCGACTCGGCGGGAGCCGTAGTGATTCCGCGGACCAGTGTGGAGCGGGTCTTCCAGGAGGCGAACAAGATCGAAGCGGAGGAAGCCGGGTTCGCCGCACGGGTCCGCGACGAACGCCGCCGGCGGTGACCGCGCGCGGACATTCGTCCGGGCACGAGGGCGGAGGCGCGCACCGCGTCCCCGTGGCGCTCGCCTTCGCCGCGTCGCTGGTCAGGACTCCCCGGGGCTGACCTTCAGCACCGGCATCGCCGGGATCGGTGTGCCTTCGGGGAGGCGCACGGTCAGTTCGTGCGGGCCGCGCTCGAATTGCAGCGGATCGGGGTGGCCGAGCAGATGCACGGCGCCGATCCGCTGGTTGTAGAGCGTCAGGTCCTGGCCCAGAGAACGCACATGGATCCGGCCGTCCTGGGCGCCGCCGAGCGCCGTGACGTACAGGTGCTCGGCCCGCGTCGTGAACCGCAGGTCGGCGGGGCCGTAGCCGGGCTGGTCGTTCTCGGTGAACTGCCCTTCCTTGACCCGCGCCGGCCCTTCGCCGTAGACGACCCACGGCCGGCTGGCGTAGATCGCCTCACCGTTGACCGCGAGCCACGCGCCGATCTCCCGCAGCAGCTCGGCCTCCGCCTCCGGAATGCTGCCGTCCGCCTTCGGGCCGACGTTGAGCAGCAGGCACCCGTTCTTGCTGACCACGTCCACGAGGAAGGCGAGCAGATCGGCGCCGCTCTTGTAGTCGTGCCCTTCGACATGGCCCCAGGAAGTGCGCGAGACCGCGGTGTCCGCCTGCCACGGATCAGGACGCAGGTTCGCACTCGCGCCGCGCTCGACGTCGTAGACCGCGGTGCCCGGGGCGAACGCGTCGTGCTTGTACGCCAGCACCGGCCCGCGCTGCCACGAGGCGGCCTTGTTGTAGTAGTAGGCGGCGAGCTTGGGCAGGTAGGGCTTGAATGCGGGCTGGTGGATCCACCAGTCGAAGTACAGAAGCTGCGGCTGGTAGCGCTCGACCAGTTCAGCGGTGCGCGCGAGCCAGTCCTCGAGGTACTGCGGGCTCGGCGGCAGCTCCTGAGGCTGGGCCGGGCCGTAGAGGTCGGCGTGGCGGCCGGCACGGACATCGGATTCGAACCCCATCCCGCCGTTCAGGAACCACCAGTGCTCGGCACGGTGCGTCGACAGGCCGAACGCCATCGACTGCGCCCGCACCGCGGCTGCCAGTTCCCCGACGACGTCCCGCTGCGGGCCCATGGCGACGGCGTTCCACGGGTTGAGAGCGCTGTCGTACATGGCGAAGCCGTCGTGGTGCTCGGCCACCGGTACGACGTACTGGGCTCCCGCCTCGCGGAACAGGGCGGCCCAGGCGTCCGGGTCGAAGTTCTCTCCGGTGAGCTTGGGGATCAGGTCCTTGTAGCCGACCTTGTCCTGCGGGCCGTAGACCTCCCGGTGGTGCTCGTACTCCGGGGAACCCGGTATGTACATGTTGCGCGGGTACCATTCGTTCCCGAAGGCCGGGACACAGTACGGACCCCAGTGGATGAAGATCCCGAACTTCGCATCCCGATACCAATCAGGAACCTGATACCTGGACAGGGATTCCCAGCTCGCTCCGTAGGGGCCCTCCCCCAGGGTCTGGTCGACGGTGTTCAGAACGTCGGTCACAGTCGTCATCGGGATCCTCCGGAAACGTAGTCGAACCATGCGAAACGAACCGTGCCGGCCGTCGCGTACATGCCGATCACCCGGCCGGTGAAGCCGCCCGCCACTTCGGTCGACAGGTATCGGCCGTCGAGGGTGGCCAGGTCCGTGGCGGCGCCGCCGGGCTGGGCCACGCCGAACGACACGGTGTCCGGACCGCCGCGCGCGTCCCGCGGCTGCTCCTCGGCGGTGCGGACGGTGAGCTCGACCGGGCCGGCCGGCAGGGGCCGGGATGCCACGACCGTGCGCAGCGGGCCGATGCGAGCCACCACCCGTACCTCGCCGTCAGCGACTTCGATCCCGTAGTGGTGGTGCTCGTCGAGCCGGACCGCCAGGCCGCCTTCGCCCTCCGTCGCGTCGATCAGGGCGCTGGCAGAGCACGACAGGTGCTGCTGGCGGCGGCCGACGAAGACGACGTCATCAGCGTCCAGCGACTCCCCTCTCGCCCGCAGGGTCAACCAGCCGGGCCGGTCCCGCGTGGTGACGAGTTCCTCGGGCCGGTCCCGCAGCGAGATCCACTGCGGCCGCAGCGCGCTGCCGTCGAAGTCATCGCGGACCGGCTCGGCCACCGGCTCTTGGAGCGGCCACGGGATCCCCGACAGATCTGTGACGACCTCGCCGACGACCGGCCAGCCGTTGATCCACTCGACGGGGGCGAGGAACGTTTCCCGGCCCAGGACGTGCCATCCGGGCGTGCCGCCGCCGGGCCGGGTCCCGAGGAACACCAGCCACCACGAGTCGTCAGGGCCCTGCACCAGATCCGCATGGCCGGTGTTCTGCACCGGATGCTCGACGCCGCGGTGGGTGAGGATCGGGTTGGCCGGGTTCGGCTCGAACGGTCCGCTCGGCGACGGCCCCCGCGCGATCGACACGGCGTGCCCGCGCTCGGTGCCGCCCTCGGCGATCATCAGGTACCAGTACTCGCCGATCCGGTACAGGTGCGGGGCCTCCGGCGCCTTGGCACCGCGCGTTCCCGACCACACCCGCGCGGGCTCACCAAGGGCTCTGCCGGTCTCAAGGTCCAGACGCACCTGCCCCACACCGGCCACGGTGCACCAGCAGGTGCCGTCCTCGTCCCACGCCAGGTCCGGGTCGATGCCGGGCACCCCGGGCAGCATCACCGGCTCGGACCAGGGGCCGGCTGGATCGGTGGCGGTGACCAGCAGGTTCCCGCCCTCGCTGACATTCGTGGTGATCAGCCAGAACCGGCCGTCGTGATGCCGAAGCGTCGGGGCGTAGATCCCTCCGGACGACGGGGCCCGCGACAACCGCAGTTGGCTCGGGCGATCCAGCACGTTGCCGATCTGCCGCCAGTTCACCAGGTCGCGGCTGTGGAAGATCGGCACCCCGGGGAAGTACTCGAAGCTGGAGCACGCGAGGTAGTAGTCCTCTCCCACCCGGCAGATGCTCGGGTCGGGATGGAACCCCGGAACGATCGGGTTCGAAGCGGTGTTGCCCACGATCAAGCCCTTCGGAGAGCAGTGAAAGTCTCTTGGGAGTGGTGATTGAAGCGGTTCGACAGCGCGCTTCAGACAGGATTCATCGGTAGGTCTCGCCTTCAGGGCGAGATTCGGGGATGCGAAGAGCCTCGGCGTCGAGGCGCTTCGCAGCCCCTCGTCAGTCGTCGTCGGGCACAGGCGTGAGGGTCAGCGCGAACTCGGCCGCGCGTGCGGTCAGCCGGTGCTGTGGCAGCACGCCCGGCCCCACGGCCGCGGTGCCGAGCCCCTGGACCGCGTGGTCCGTGTGCAGGTGGATCACGGGTTCGGGGATGAGGCCGGGCTGGTGGCGGGCCTCGGCGAGGTGCTGGTCGCTGTACCGGCGGACCGAGATGTTGAGCACGGGATCGCCCTCGATGCGCACACCGGTGCCGGCCGTTGCGGCCACTTCGGCCCAGCGCACATCGGCACGGTTGCCGTTCTCCTGTGGGCGCACGTACGGCGTCTGGAGCTCTTCGACCGTGGCGTGGAACCGCCCGACGCGCATCGCACGGCGGGAATCGGGGTACGCCTCGCCGGGACCCGCGCCGAACCAGGTGACCTCGCTCCAGCTCCCGGGCAGCAGCCAGCGCAGCCCGAGCCGGCCGAGGGAAGGGGCCTTGTCGCGCAGCCGCAGTTCTTCCTGCCGCTCGGCGGGGAGGTCGGGATCGACCATCGGTTCGCTGAAGGTGTCGCCGCGCTCGGGCCAGTGGCCGACCGGTTCGGTGGCCACGTGCAGCCGGAGCGCGTCGGCGTCGGCGGTCCAGCGGTACGTGGTCAGGTAGGCCGAGCGCCCGGCGGCGCCGGCGCTGCGTACGACGACGGTGAGCGTGTGGGAGCCGGCGTCGAGCGATACGGTGCGGTGCCGCAGCCGGTGCAGGCCGAGCCCGTGCCAGTAGTCCGCGTCGTGCTGTGGATAGCCGCGGTCGTTGTCGGTCGGAGCGCGCCACAGGTCGAGCCAGGGCCCTAGCACCGGCTGGCCGCCCAGGCTGAGCAGCGTGCCGGTGTGCGGGTCGAAGCGCCCCGGGCCCAGCGCGATCGCGTCGTCGCCGGGCTGCACGGCTGCCGGAGAACCTGCCAACACGGCGTAGGCCGGGTGGCGCGACGCCGCAAGCCGGACCTGCTCCCAAGCCACGGCGTGGCCGCGGGGCGCCCACGCCGTCGCGGCGGCCAGTTCGGCGCGCACCGTGAGCCACAGTTCGCCGTCGTGACCGGCCAGCGCCTTCACCTCGGAAAGCGGTACGTCGATGCTCTCACCGGCAGCGACCGGCGGTATCAACAGCTCACCGTCCGCCACCGGTTCCCCGTCGGCCTCGACACTCCAGACGAACCGCAAGGAGGAGAGGTCCTGGAACTGGTAGCGGTTGTGGACCGTGATCACGCTGCCGTGCTCGGCAATGCTGAAGCGAACCGGCTCGATGACCTTCTTGTATTCGAGCAGTCCGGGCGAGGGCGTGCCGTCGGGGAAAACCAGGCCGTCACAGATGAAGTTGCCGTCATGCAGGTCCTCGCCGAAGTCACCGCCATAGGCGAAGAACTCGCGCCCCTCGGCGTCGACGGTTCGCAGGCCCTGGTCCATCCACTCCCAGACGAACCCGCCTTGGGCGCGCGGATACCTGTCCCACAGGGACGCGTACTCTTCGAGCCCGCCAGGCCCGTTCCCCATGGCGTGGGCGAATTCGGTGAGCAGGAACGGCTTGCGATTGCGCGGCTCGTCTGCGGAGTCACCGTGCCCTTCGCGCCGGGGACAGAAGGTCTCACCGGGCAGCACACCGCCTTTCGCGATCCGGGCGACGTCAGCGGGCGTGCGGTACATCTCGCTGTAGACGTCGGTGTAGCGCGACAGGCGGTCGCCTTCGTAGTGGATCGGGCGGGACGGGTCGCGGTCGCGGGTCCACGCGGCCATCGCCTCCAGGTTCGCGCCGTCGCCCGCCTCGTTGCCCAGCGACCACAAGACGATGCTCGGGTGGTTCTTGTCCCGTTCCACCGTGCGTTGCATGCGGTTCAAGCACGCCTCCCGCCACGCGGGATCGTCCGACGGATTGCGTGCCCACAGCTCGGGCCCGGGCCGCTCGAAGCCGTGCGTCTCCAGGTCGCATTCCAGGACGACCCACAGACCGAGCTCGTCGCAGAGGTCGAGGAAGTCCGGATGCGGCGGGTAGTGAGAGGTGCGTACCGCATTGATGTTGTGCTGCTTCATCAGTTCCACGTCGCGGCGCATCGTCTCGCGGCTGACCACCCGGCCCCGGTCGGGATCGAACTCGTGCCGGTTGACGCCGCGCAGCACGACGCGCCTTCCGTTGACCGTCAGCACACCCTCGCCGCCGATCGCGACGGTGCGGAAGCCGATCCGCAGCTGGACCCGTTCGCTGTCGGTGGCTACTTCGGCGTCGTACAGGAAGGGGTCCTCAGCGCTCCACGGACGAACCCGGTCGAAGGTGAAGGGTTCCTCGACCGGCGCGGCTTCGATGCCGAGCTGCGGGATGCTGACCCGCGCCTTCGCGCCCGCGTCCGCATCCACATCACAACGCAGTCGTCCCTCGCCGGTCGCCGCGTCGTAGTCGGCGTGCACGAACACGTCGCGGATTCCGCCGACCGGCCGGGCCAGCAGCGTCACCTCGCGGAAGATTCCGGACATCCGCCAGGTGTCCTGATCTTCCAGGTAGGTGCCCGACGAGTACTGATTCACCCGGACGGCCAGCACGTTGCGGCCGGCGTGCAGCACGCCGGCCGCGTCGAACTCCACGGGCAGTCTGCTGCCGCGGCTCACGCCGAGTTCGACGCCGTTGAGCCACACCCGTGCGCAGGAGTCGACGCCCTCGAAGCGCAGGACCGCCGGGGAGCCTTCCCACGACGGCGGAAGGTCGAAGACCCGCCGGTAGTCGCCGGTCGGGTTCTCGTCCGGGACGAACGGCGGGTCCAGCGGGATCGGGTAGTTGATGTTCAAGTACGCGGGCCTGCCGTATCCGTGGAGCTGCCAATGCGAGGGCACCGGCAGCCGGTCCCACATGGCGTCATCGAACTCCGGTCCCTCGAATCCGTCCGTCTCGACCGCGGCGCTCGACGCCAGTCGGAACGCCCACTCACCGCTCAGATCCATTCGATCGGCATCGGAACGCAAGGCCGCACGCGCCGTCACGGCGCCGCGTCCCGGTGAGTACTCTTCGAAATAGCGCATCGAAGTGCGACTTCCCTCTCTGTAGTCAATCGCTGGCAAGTCCCGAGCGCGGCCATGACGCGGCACGGCCGGGGGAAGCGATGGTCGTGGCGGGCTGGTGCCGCCACCACGTCGGCGTTTGCTGCTGGGAGGTTTTGACCTGCCTGTCAGTAGATGCGAATGCCGGTCAGCGCGGCGCCGGGGACCGGGCAGGAATTGGTCCTCCACATCCCACGCGGCCTCGTCGGCGGGGAACTGGAAGAAGAGTGGCCGCTCGGGGGCTCGCCCGCGGTGTGGGCCGCCTCCGCGAGTCGGTGGATGTACGGTCGCAGGCGTTCGCGGCTCGCCGAGGCGGTCGTCTGCCGGCGACCACCGGCCTTCCCGTGAGCCGGGTGGCGGCGGATTCCGGGTTCGGGACCGCTCAGCCGGTTCGACCCCGTCTTCACCGACGCGTGCGGAGCCCTCCCACACCCTTTCGGCGCGAGCGGCGAGATTGGGGCCCGGCGCTGTGCAGTGGCCCGGCTCCTGATCGGGAGCCGGGAGCCGGGCCATTGCGCTGAGACGAGGTGGTCGAGGTCAGGCGGTCGAGCCGGTGACCGTGGTGCCCGACTTGGTGACGGTGTACGTCGTCTTGGCGCCGCTCCAGTAGTAGAAGGTGAGCGTCACGGTCACGCCGTCGTTGATCGCTTTGAGGAAGTCCGGCGTCATGGTGATGGTGTTGCCCGCGGCGTCCGGAACGAACGAGTATCCGTACTCCTGGTACGTCGTCCAGGACGCCGGGCCGGCGCCGCTGCCGTCGGCGTACGTGGCTTCCATCTCCGCCAGTATGTCGCCGTTGAACCGGGTAGGGATGACCAGGCCCTTGGTGGTGTCTCCGGTCGCGTTCGCCTGAGTCACCGGGCCGTACGTGATGACGTTGATGGTCCAGGGCACTCCCTTGGAGAACCGGACCGTCAGCGTCGAGTCGACGCCGTACGCCTGGCCGCCGACCAGCCGGGCGACCGTGGCGGCGGTCAGTGTCAGCTGGTCGCCGTCGATGGTGTAGTCCGTGTCCTTGACCAGGTTCCAGTCGCCCGCGCTCAGTCCCCTGAGGGTGGTGCCGTTGAGGTTGAGGCTGATCGTCCGCGCCGTGATCGGGCCGGACTCGGGTATGAACAGCTGGTCCGAGGACGCCGTGCCCGAGCGTGTCTTCCAGCTCGACCGGATCAGCGCCCACAGGGCCGGGTCGCGGGGCTGGAGCGTGCTGCGGTCGATGAAGTTGCCGACGTCCCACAGGGCGGTGGTCACGTGGTGGATCCGCGCCTCGTAGGCGAACATCTCGAAGAACTTCTTGCCTTCGCCCGGCTCGATGGCGTTGTAGTTGTTCCACCAGATCGGGTACTTGAACGTGCCGTACTCGCCCATGTACACCGGGACGCCCTTGGCGACGAACGTGTGGTAGATGCGGGAGTAGAGGTCGAGCATGTCCTGCTGAACCCGGGCGTCGAAGGTGTCGTATCCGGCGATGTTCACGGTGAACGGCCAGAAGCCGTAGTTGTGCACCGTGGCGACCAGGTTCGCGTCGTGCAGGGACGCGATCTCGGCGGCCAGGGCGTCCATTCCGTCCTGATCGTTGTTGATCGGGAACAGGACGAGCAGACGGGTGTCATTGCCGCCACCGGAGTGGCGCACGACGTCGAAGAACTCCGTTTGCAGCTCGTCCAGGAGCTTGCTGCTCTGGGCGGGCGTGGCGTTCTTGAACTGCGGCTCGTTGACGCCCTCGAACAGCAGCCTGCGCGGCTCGTCCTTGAACGTGGTCGCGATCTGGCTCCACGTCGCCTTGAAACGCGCCACCACGTTGTCGTGGTCGGTGGCCATGTTCTCGATCCACTGCCACGAGTCGTGATGCACGTTCAGATCGACGTAGAGGCCGTCCTCGACGGCCCAGTCGACCACCTGCTTGACTCTGGACATCCACTTCGGGTCGATGGTGTACGGCGCGGTGGCGGACTGGTGACCGCTCCAGGTCACCGGGATGCGGACGCTGCGGAAGCCCTGCGCCTTCAGGGTGTCGAACAGCTGCTTGGTGATCAGCGGCTGGTCCCACGAGGTCTCGTCCGGTATGGCGTCCATCGTGTTGCCCACGTTGAAGCTGGGCTGCATGGCCGCGACCGCGTCCATCGCCGGGTTGCGGGGTGCGGGCAGGACAGCGTCCTGCGTGGTGCTGTCGGACGCGGCCGACGCGCCGGCGGGAAGCGTACCGGCGCCCAGGACCGTACCGGCGAGAAGGATGACACTGGCTGTGCCGGCGGCGAACCGCCATCGGGTCGCTGTTGCTTGTCGTCGAACGTGCCGCACGATTTCCTCCATCGGGGTCGCGTCATGTCAGAAGATGTGGAACGCGGTGGTGCGGATCGTGTTCTTGCCAGGTCCCTGCGTACTCACCGCGTCCCGCCGGCGATCGCGGCCAGGTGGACACCGCCCCGCAGAACGAGATGCAGATCGTGCACCCCGGTCACCTCCGCGGGCATCGGTGCGCTGACCGTGCGCCAGTCGTACCGGCCGTCGGTGCCGACGGGGACGTGGAGGCCGGCGAGCAGGGTGCCGGTACCGGGACCGCCGTCGGCGTAGATCTCGACGGTCGCGTCCTCTTCTGACGCGCGGGACACCTCGGCCGTGATGACGCGCGGTCCGTCTGCCGGGCCGCCCAGGTCGACCGAGCGGTAGCGCAGTCCGCAGCAGGTTTCGCCGGTTGCCGGCGTGACGGCCTCGCCCTTGTCCCGGGTGGCGTCGACGAGCGTGCCGCCCACGCACTCGTCGAAGTCGACGGCTTCCAGTCGTCCGCCGATGAGCCTGCGGACGGGCAGGGCCGGCCCCGTCACGGTGAGGGGCGCCGTCAGGGCGATGACTTCGGCCGAGTGCCCGATCAGGATCTCGTACTGTCCCGGCTCCACGGCGAAGGCGCCGGTTGAGACGGACCAATGGGCCAAGGCCGCGACGGGCACACCGAACTCCAGCCGCCGCCGTTCACCGGGGGCGAGGGAGACCTTGCGGAAGTCCGTCAGTCGGCGTCTGGGCGCGCGGTGGCGGGCGGCGAGTGCGCGGGTGTAGAGCTGGACGGTCTCGGTGCCCGTGCGCGTTCCGGTGTTGGTGAGTTCGACGCTCACGGTCAGGGTGTCGTCCTGCGCGGCTTCCCGGGCGGACAGCCGCAGGCCGGAGTAGGCGAAGCTGGTGTAGGACAGGCCGTGCCCGAAGGGGTACAGCGGTGCGGCGTCGTGGTACTGGTACGTCCAGCCGGCGCTGATGATGTCGTAGTCGAGGCGGCCGGGCAGCGGGTCGTCGCCGCGGTACCAGGTCTGTGGGAGCCGTCCGGAGGGTTCGGCCTCGCCGAGCAGGATCGCGGCGAGTGCACGGCCCGTCTCCTGCCCGCCGTGGGAGGTCCACACCACGGCGGGCAGGTGCTTGTCGGCCCAGTCGACGGCGTACGGGTAGCTGCTCATCACGACCAGCACCGACTCGGGGCGCTCGGTGGCGACGGCGCGCAGCAGTGCCTCCTGCGCGGGCGGCAGCGCGATGCCCGTACGGTCCTCGGTCTCACGGCCGTTGATGTGCGGGTCGTTGCCGAGGACGACCACGGCGACGTCCGCTGAGGCGGCGGCCTCGACGGCTTCGGCGATTCCGTCCCTGACGACTGTTCGGGTCCAGCGTTCCGCCTTCTCGGGGGCTTCGGCAGTGAGGGTGACCCGGCCGGTGGCGGGGTCCACGGCGGCGTAGCGGCCGTTGCTGATGTTGCGCAGCAGTTCCGTACCGTCCGGCTGTGCTTCCAGCCGGAAGGTCTCGTGGACGAACCAGCCGTTCGGCTGCGTCTGGTCGGCGGCGAGGGTGAGGTCGTCGTCCTTGAGGGTGACGTAGCGCTCGGTGCGCGCGTTGCGGAGGGTCAGCACGCCTTCACCCCAGTCGAACAGGTCGTGGCAGGCGTTGTCGCCCGCCTCCTGCTCGTCCGAGGGAGCTCCGGCCACCATGGGCCCGCCGGGGCCGAGCGCCGGCACGCGCAGGAGGCCTCCGGTGGAGGCGGCGCGCAGCGTGATCCGGTCGACTCCCTCCGCGCGGACCGCTTCCGCGCCGCGCTCCCTGAGTGCCGCCCCGAGGCCGTTGGCGATGGTGATCCGGTACGGCATGGTGCCGCTGTACCAGTCCTCGAAGAGGGTGTCGGCCAGCGGGCCGACGAGCGCCACGCGCCGGCCCGGGGCCGGTGACAGCGGCAGTGCGCCGTCGTTCTTCAGCAGCACCACCGACTCCGTGGCGGCGCGCAGCGCGAGCGCACGGTGTGCGGGGCTGTCCACGACGTCGTCACGGATGCCGGCGTAGGGGTCGAGGTCCGGATCGAACTCGCCGAGGCGGAAGCGGATCGACAGGTGGCGTCGCGCGGCGCGGTCGATGTCGGCCTCGGTGAGCAGCCCGCGGCCGACCGCCGTGCGGAGTCTGCCGAGGGTGATGCTGCCGTCCTCGCGCTGTTCGGTGATGCTGTCGACGCCGGCGCGTACGGCCGCCGCGTGGGAGGTGGGGTGGTCGTCGAAGTAGTGCTCCGATTCGACGAGGTTGGTCACGGCTCCGGCGTCGCTGCAGACGAACAGCTCGTGGCCGGTGGGCTCGGCCCAGCGCCGTACCTCGGTCTTGAGCAGTGGACTGACGTGGCAGGGGCGGCCGTTGATGAGGTTGTAGGCCGGCATGACGCCGGTGGCGGCGCCGGACGCGATCGCCGGGCGGAAGGCGGCGAGGTCGTATTCGTGCAGCACCCTGGGCGGCACCACGGAGGAGGTGATGTCGCGCTCGTCCTCGTTGTTGTAGGCGAGGAAGTGCTTCAGCAGCGGTGCCGTGCGCAGATAGACCGGGTGGTCCCCGGCCAGCCCGCGGCAGTAGCTGACGGACAGCCGGCCGGTGAGCAGCGGATCCTCCGCGTACCCCTCCTCGTTGCGGCCCCAGCGCGGGTCGCGCAGCAGGTTCACCACGGGGGCCCAGACCTGGAGGCTGTGCCGGTGGCCGTCGACGGCGGGGCGCTGGTGGAAGGCGCGGGTCTCGGTGCCGACGGCCGTGGCGACCTCGTGGAGCAGTTCCTCGTCCCAGGTGGCTCCCAGGCCTATGGCCTGCGGGAACACGGTGGCCGGCCCCAGCCAGGACACGCCGTGCAGCCCTTCGGTGCCGGTCTTGAAGGGGGCCAGCCCGAGGCGGGGAACTCCTGGTGAGTACTGGTAGAGCAGCTCGATGCGCTCGTCGAGCGTCAGCCGGGAGACCAGGTCGTCGACGCGCTGTGCGAGGGGGAGCGCGGGGTCACGGAACGGCAGGTCGGTGACGGGCGGCTCGGGGCCGGTGGCGGCGGTACTCACCTGAGATGTCCCTTGCAGGAGGTCGAAGGAGAACGCGTGGGAAGCGTGGGCGACTGCGGGCCCGGGGGGCGTACGGCTTTCCTCGATCGCACGGTCGCAAGTCGAAGCGCTTCGACATTGGCATGACGCTGAGTTGTGTGTCAATCACATGTCGTCCAGTTGTCGCAACTCGTTTTTCCAGCGTTGGCGTCGCCCAGAAAAAGCAGCTCACCTGTGGAAAATCCGTAGGGAGGACGATGCGCCCCGCCACCTCGACCATGCTCGTTACCAGAAAGTGACCTGACGGCCCGTTGTCGTGTCCGGTAACGCAGCCCTACTGTCACCGGACGTCGAAGCGCATCGATTCGGTTTCTCCCGCCGTCCGACCACAGGCCGCCGGACGACTCAGCGTCGGCCCGCCCGCCGGTCGGGCCCACGAACACGAAGGGCCGCAACGACATGAGCATCGAGATGAACCGCCGAGCCGTCCTGCGAACAGCCGCCGGCGTAGCGGGCGCCGCCTCTCTCTCACCGCTGCTGGCCGCCTGCGGCGGCAGCGGCTCCGCTGCCGGCAAGGGCGGCACCAGCAGCAAGAAGGGCCTGGCAGCCGCGCTGCCCGCCTATGTGCCCAGCACGGTCGTCAAGCCGGACATCGCGTCCGTCAGACTCCCCAACGGAGCGGTCACGGAGCCGGGTTACCTCGCCTTTCCCTCCGAGCCGGTCACCACGGTGAAGAAGACCCCGGGCAAGGGCGGTCACTACACGTCCACCACGCCGCTGTGGGGGACCATCCCGCCCGCCGGCAACCAGTACTACCAGGCCATGTCCCAGGCGCTGGGCACCACGATCAAGATGCAGCCCGCCAACGGGAACACCTACGGCACGTCCCTGGCCACCCTCTCCGCCTCCGGCAACCTCCCGGACTGGGTGCAGATCCCGAGCTGGATGAACGGGCAGGTCCAGACCGGTGGGCTGGTGGGCCGGCACCTGGCCGACCTGACGCCCTACCTGTCGGGCGACAACGTCAAGGAGTATCCCAACCTGGCGGCCATCCCCAGCAGTGGCTGGATGGCGGGCGCCTGGGAGAACAAGCTCTACGGCATCCCGTGCTTCACCAGCGGCACGAGCTTCAACCAGATCATCTTCTACCGGCAGGACGTGTTCCAGGACCACGGCATCGACGCCGCCGACATCAAGTCCGCGGACGATCTGATGCGCGTCGGCAGGGAACTCACCGACGCCAAGGCGGGGCGCTGGGCGTTCGACGACATCTGGACGTACTTCAACTGCGCGTTCGGTGTGCCGCAGAAGTTCCGAGTGGACGGCGGCAAACTGGTCCACAAGTACCGGACGCCGGAAATCCTCGAGGCCCTCGCCTGGCACCACAAGCTGGCGAAGTCCGGCTTGATGAACCCGGACGCGCTGGCCGGCAACGTCAACGACAGCAAGACCCGGTTCTACGCCGGCAAGACCGTCATCATGGGCGACGGCATGGGTGCCTGGACTGTCGGCGACGCGCAGTCGGGGCAGGCGGCGAACAAGAAGTACCGGCGCGGCCTGCTCCCGGTCTTCGCGGCGGACGGCCACTCCAAGCCGTACGTCTACATCGGCGCGGGAACCGGGTACGTGAGCTATCTCAACGCGCGCCTGAAGCCGAGCCAGATACGCGAGCTGCTCTCCGTGGCCAACTACCTGGCCGCGCCGTGGGGTTCGGCCGAGTACACGATGACCCTCTACGGCGTCAAAGGCGTGGACTACAACCTGGTCAAGGGGGTTCCCGTCGCGACGCCCACCGGGCAGAAGAACGTGCAGCAGGCCACGTATCCCTTCCTGGCCGCGTGCCCGAACACGGTGACCAGCCCGGGTTACCCGGAGATCACCAAGGAGCAGTGCGCCTGGCTCAGGGCCACCGCGCCGCTCGCGGTCAAGCCGGTCTTCTGGAACCTGAACGTCACCGTCCCGGCCCGGTACAACACCGCCGACACGGCGCAGGCCGTCGAGGACACCATCATCTCCGTCATCCACGGGCTCAAGCCGGTCTCGGCCTTCCAGGAGGCGGTCAGCACCTGGCGACGCAACGGCGGTGACCGGCTGGTGGGCTGGTACCAGGACTCGGTCCTCGCCACGTACGGCACCCACCCGTAGCGGTGAAGCGCGCTGTGACCAGGCCGCCGGCGCGACGCAGAGCGCGACCGGGGCGGACCGAGCCGAGCACAGGAGGAAGGGTGCACACCACAGTCGTCGACGTCAGCCCGGACAGCCCGCAGCACGAGCCGCGACGCAGAGCCGCCGGGCGCCGGGCGGCCACGGCGGACGCCGCCCCGAAGCTCACCTTCAGGGTGCGGCTGCGCCGCGACAGATCGCTGATCCTGATGACCCTGCCGGTCGTCGTCCTGCTGCTGGTCTTCAACTACGTGCCGATCCTCGGGAACGTCGTCGCCTTCAAGTACTACGACCCGCTGGTCGGCGTGCTCGACAGCGAATGGGTCGGACTGGACAACTTCCGCCAGTTGTTCGGCGATCCCCTCTTCTGGCAGGCACTGAAGAACACCCTGGAACTCAGCCTCGTCCAGCTGGTGCTCTTCTTCCCGGTGCCGATCATGCTCGCGCTGCTGCTGAACTCGGTGCTCAGCAGCCGGATCCGGTCGGTCATCCAGTCGGTCACCCTGCTGCCCCACTTCTTCTCCTGGGTGCTGACGATCACCCTGTTCCAGCAGATGCTCGGTGGGGCCGGGCTGCTCAACCAGTTCCTGCGCAACCACGACATGACGCCGTGGAACATCATGACCGACCCGCACACCTTCCCACTGCTGGTGACCTCGCAGGTCGTGTGGAAGGAGTCCGGCTGGGGCATCATCGTCTTCCTCGCCGCGCTCGCCGCTATCGACCAGAACCTCTACGAGGCGGCGGCCGTGGACGGCGCGGGCCGCTGGCGCCGGCTGTGGCACATCACGCTGCCGGGCATCCGCGCGGTCACCGTTCTGATGCTGGTGCTGCGCCTCGGCAACATCCTCAGCGTGGGATTCGAGCAACTGCTCATCCAGCGGGCGGCGGTCGGGCATGACGCGGCCGACGTCCTCGACACCTTCTCCTTCTACTACGGCATCGCCACCAACAACTACGGCTACGGCGTGGCAGCGGGCATCTTCAAGAGCGTCATCTCCCTGCTGCTGCTGTGGGGCGCCAACAAGCTCGCACACGCCCTGGGCGAGGACGGACTGTACCGCCGATGAGCATTCTCACCGCAGCCGCCACGGCTGCCCGCCGCCGCAACCCCGCCCACCCGGTGTGGGAGGAGCCGCCGTCCGTCGCCGGTCAGGCCGGCAAGTCGGCCGTCCTCGTCGTCATCCTGCTCGCCATCCTGGTTCCGCTGTGGTCCGTGGTGATCACCAGTCTGTCCACCCAGGCGGCGGTCAACGAGGCCGGGGGCATGGTCCTCGTCCCGCGCGACCTGACCCTGAACGCCTACGACACGATCCTGCGCGGCGGCCCGGTCGCCCGGGCGCTCGTGGTGAGCCTCGGCATCACCGTCGTAGGCACCCTGTTCTCGATGGTGATCTCGGTGCTGTGCGCCTACGGGCTCTCCCGCAGGGGATCGCTGGGCCACCGCACGATCCTGATGCTGCTCATCGTCACCATGTTCGTCAGCGCCGGGCTGATCCCCAGCTATCTCGTGGTCGTGGGGCTCGGCGGCTACGACCAGTACTGGGCGCTGATCGTGCCGAGCTCGGTGAGCGTGTTCAACATCATCGTGCTGCGTGCCTTCTACTCCGGCACCGCCACGGAACTCATCGACGCCGCCCGCATGGACGGCGCCGGCGAGTGGCGCATCCTCTGGTCAGTGGTGCTGCCCACGTCGCGCGCGGTCACCGCGGTGGTCACGCTGTTCTACGCCGTCGCCTACTGGAACTCCTTCTTCAACGTCATGCTCTACATGCCGCTCGACAGCAGGAAGTGGCCGTTGCAGTACGTGCTGTACCAGTACGTCAGCCTGGGCTTCAACTTGCCCGGCCAGACCAACTCCGGCTTCGGCGACGGAAAGTCGCTGACGGCTCCGCTGTCGCTGCAGATGGCGGTGGTCGTGCTGACACTGCTCCCCGTCGTCGTCGCCTTCCCGTTCCTTCAGAAGCATCTGGCCAAGGGCATGCTCACCGGCGCGATCAAGGGCTGAGGGCCACGACGGCTCCAGCACCCCCCTCATGCTCGCGGGACGGACGGCGGTGACACGCCACACCGACCCCCGCCTCCCCGTCACCGGCCACGACCGGCTCACGGACGGTCGGCCGGCCCGGACGGGCTGACACCATCCGCCCACCCTCCCCGACCACGCCAGAGCCGCCGGACTGCTGCTTGTGCGCAGGCCCCGTACGGACCCGGACCCGAAAGGCAAGGACCCGCCATGCCCCATGCCCCGCACCTCTCCCGCCGAGGTCTGCTGGCCGCCGGCGCGGCGGCGGCCGCCCTCCCTGTGCTCGCCCCCTCCGCCGCGTCCGCCCGCCAGGCCGGACAGGCCAGAGCGGCCGGATCCACGCCCTACACCTTCCGCAACGCGGAGACAGTCGGCGGCGGCTTCGTCACCGGCATCGTCTTCAACCAGCGCGAACCCGGACTGGTGTACGCCCGCACCGACATCGGCGGCGCCTACCGCCTCGACACGGCGTCCCGGCGGTGGCTGCCCCTCACCGACTGGATCGGCTGGGACGAGTACGGACACACCGGCATCATCAGCATCGCCACCGACGAGGTCGACCCCGACCGCGTCTACCTGGCGGCGGGCACCTACACCCTCCCCGACTGGGACCCGACCATGGCGGCGATCCTGCGCTCGACCGACCGCGGCCGAACCTGGAAGACCACTCCCCTGCCGTTCCGGCTGGGCGGCAACATGCCCGGCCGCGGCATCGGCGAACGGCTGGTGATCGACCCCAACCGCAACAGGATCCTCTACCTGGGAGTGCGCGGGGGCCACGGGCTGTGGCGCAGCACCGACCACGGCAAGACCTTCGCGAAGGTGACCAGCTTCCCCAACCCGGGCGACTTCGTCATCGACCCCGCCGACCCCGACGGCTACAACGGCGACAACCTGGGCGTGCTGCAAGTCGTCTTCGACAAGCGCACCGGCAGAGCGGGCAGGGCCACCCGGACCCTCTACGTCACCGTCGCCGACAAGGACAACATCCTCTACCGGTCGACCGACGCGGGAGCGACCTGGGAACGTGTACCCGGTCAGCCCACCGGCTTCATCCCGCACCACGCGGTCTTCGACCACGTCGGCGGCCACCTGTACCTGGCGACCAGCAACACCGCCGGCCCCTACGACGGCTCCAAGGGCGACGTGTGGAAGCTGGACACCGCCACCGACACCTGGACCCGCATCAGCCCGGTCCCGTCGACCAGCGACGACAACAAATACGGTTACAGCGGCCTGACCATCGACCGGCAGAATCCGGACACCCTGATGGTGTCCACCCAGGTCAAGTGGTACCCCGACTGCCTCCTCTTCCGCTCCACCGACGGCGGCGCGACCTGGACCCGCGCGTGGGACCTGGGCGCGAGTGGCGAACGCACCCTGCGCTACGACATCGACATCTCCGCCGCCCCCTGGCTGACCTGGAACGCCTCGCCGTCGCTGCCCGAGATGGCCCCCAAGCTGGGCTGGATGATGGAGTCCGTCCAGATCGACCCCTTCGACTCCGACCACTTCATGTACGGAACCGGCGCGACGATCTACGGCGCCGACAACCTGACCGACTGGGACAGCGGCGGCACGGTGCACATCTCCGTGCGGGCCCAGGGCCTGGAGGAGTGCTCGATCGGCTGCGTGATCAGCCCACCCGTCGGTCCCGCTCACCTCTTCTCGGGCGTCGGCGACGTCGGCGGCTTCCGCCACACGGATCTGCACAAGGCGACGAAGATGTACGACAACCCGACCTTCGGCGCCACCCCGGCCCTGGACTACGCGGAGCTGGCGCCCCACACCATCGTGCGGGTCGGCAACCCCACCAGCGGCTGGACCCAGCACTTCGCCATCTCCACCGACAGCGGCAACACCTGGACGCCGTCGGACAGCGAGCCGTCCGGCGTCACCGGACCCGGAGTCGACGACCAGGCCGTCGCCATCAGCGCCGACGGCAGACGCATCGTCTGGTCACCGGCCGGCGCGCCGGTCAGCTGGTCCGACGACCACGGTGCCACCTGGACGGCGTCGAAGGGGCTGCCGGCCGGGGCCCCGGTGCGCTCCGACCGGGTGAACCCCGCGAAGTTCTACGCCTACGCCTCCGGCGTCTTCTACCTCAGCACGGACGGCGGCAAGAGCTTCACGGCCACGGCGGCGACCGGTCTGCCCACCGCGGGCAACGTCCGGTTCAAGCCGGTCCCGGGCCACGAGGGCGACATCTGGCTGGCCGGCGGCACCACCAAGCCCACCACCCCCACACCGTACGGGCTGTGGCGGTCGGCCGACTCCGGAACGTCCTTCACCAGGTTCGATGCGGTGGACGAGGGCGACGTCGTCGGATTCGGCAAGGCCGCGCCCGGTGCCGCGTATCCCGCCGTGTACACCAGTTCCAAGATCCGAGGCGTGCGCGGCATCTTCCGGTCCGACGACTCGGGCCGGACCTGGACCCGCGTCAACGACGACCGCCACCAGTACGCCTGGACCGGCAACACCATGACCGGAGACCCCCGGGTCTACGGCCGCGTCTACTTCGGGACCAACGGGCGCGGAGTCCTCTACGGCGACCCGGTGTGAGGTCCGGCTCCCGGTCACCGCGCTCCGCACCCGCCGTCCCGACCGCCCTCTGCCCGGAAGCACCGCCCGACTCTCCGAACAGAGGGTCGGGCGGCCCGGAAACAGCGCCCGAACCCTCCGTACGAAGGCACCGTCATGACCACACGCAGCATCACCGACCGCCTGGGCGGGCTCGCCTTCGGCGGGGACTACAACCCCGAGCAGTGGGACGAACCGGTCTGGAAGGAGGACGACACGCTCATGCGCCAGGCCAGGGTCAACCTGGCCACCATAGGTGTCTTCTCCTGGGCCCTGCTGGAACCGGAGGAGGGACGCTACGACTTCGCCTGGCTGGACGCCCACATCGACCGCCTGCACGCAGGCGGCGTGGCCGTCGACCTCGCCACCCCGACGGCCTCCCCGCCGCCCTGGTTCACCCTGGCCCACCCCGACGCGCTGCCGGTCACCCCGGACGGCACCCGACTCACCCACGGCAGCCGCGACACCTACTGCCTCACCGCGCCCGCCTACCGCAGCGCGGCCCGCCGGATCGCCTCAGCCCTGGCCGAGCGGTACGGCGACCACCCCGCCCTCGCGCTGTGGCACGTGCACAACGAGTACGGCACGCTCTGCCACTGCGACCACACGGCCGCGGCCTTCAGGGTGTGGCTGCGCGCCCGCCACGGCTCGCTGGACGCCCTCAACGAGGCCTGGGGAACAGCGTTCTGGAGCCAGCACTACACCTCCTGGGAGCAGGTGCTGCCGCCGCGTGCGACACAGTGGCACAAGAACCCCGGCCAAGCACTGGACTTCCACCGCTTCTGGTCGGACGAGATCATCGCCGCCTATTGCGAGCAGCGCGACGCGATCCGCGCGCACAGCGACCGGCCGGTGACGACCAACCTGATGCTCCCCGCCTACCAGAACATCGACCTCTGGGCCCTCGCCCGCGAACTCGACATCGTCACATCCGACCAGTACCCGAGCGCTCCCGGCCTGGACGCCGCCGCCGAGGCCGCCTTCCACGCCGACCGCACCCGCTCCCTGGCCGGCGGCGGCCCCTGGCTGCTGATGGAACAGGGCACCAGCACCGTCTACGACGGTGACCGGGTGCTTGCCAAGGAGCCCGGGGAGATCCTGCGCCACACCCTCGGGCACATCGCCCGCGGTTCGGAGGGCGCCCTCTTCTTCCAGTGGCGGCAGTCCCGGGCCGGCGCCGAGATGTGGCACTCGGCGATGATCCCGCACGCGGGCCCCGACAGCCGGATCTTCCGGGAGGTCACGCAGGTCGGCGAGGCGGTCGCCCGGCTCGGAGAGCTGGCGGGATCGACGGTCACCGCGCCGGTGGCCGTCCTCCACGACTCGGACGCCTGGTGGGCGTTGAGTACGGACGGCCTGCCCTCCCCCGACCTCGACTACCACGAGGCACTGGGCCGAGCGCACCGAGCTGTGTGGGACGCGGGCGTCACGGTCGACTTCGCCCACCCCGAACACGAATTGGGCCGCTACCGGCTCGTCATCGCACCGGCCCTGTTCCTGATGTCCGACGCGGGAGCCGAGAACCTGCGCCATTACGTCGAGGGCGGTGGGACGCTGCTCGTCCAGCACGCGAGCGGATGCGTCGACGAGCGCCTGCACGCCCGGCTGGGCGGCTGTCCCGCCGGGCCGCTGCGCGAGGCGCTGGGCATCCGCGTCGAGGAGTACCGGCCGCTGCGGCGCAAGGAGCGGATCGCCCTGTCGGACGGGTCGTACGGCACCGTCTGGAGCGAGTCCGTGCGCGCCGAGGGCGCTGAGACGCTCGCCGCCCACACCCACGGCATGCTGGCGGGCAGCCCCGCGCTCACCCGGCACCGCTATGGCACCGGGCAGGGCTGGTACCTCTCGACCCGCCTGGAGGAGACCGGCTACGGCGCCCTGGTCCGCCGACTGCTGAAGGAGGCCGACGTCGAACCCGAACTGCCAGGCCTGCCGCCCGGTGTCGAAGCCGTCACCCGGCACGCGCCCGACGGCCGCCGCTGGCGCGTCCTGATCAACCACCGCACCGACACCCTGCCCCTGCCGGAGCCCGCCCACGACTTGCTCACCGGTGCCGTGGCACACGAACTGCCGCCCGGTGGCTGCGCGGTGCTCGCGTGAGCCGCGACCAGCAACTGATGATCACCCCGCCGCTTCGCCGTCTCTGCATCCGGAGGAAGTCCCATGCCTCTCACCGACGTCGGCCTTGACGCGATCTGGATCACCGAGAACGGCTCGGCGGAGGCCGACACGGTCGCGCCCGACGGCCAGGTCCACGACCCCGACCGTATCGCCTACCTCGCCGACCACCTCACCGCCGTGGCCGACGCCGTCGCCGCCGGTGTGGACGTACGCGGCTACCACGTCTGGTCGCTGCTGGACAACTTCGAGTGGGCACGCGGCTACGAGCAGCGATTCGGCCTCGTCCACGTCGACTACGACACCCTGACCCGCACCCCCAAGGACAGCTGCCACTGGTACCGGGGCCTGATCGCCGCACACCGTGCGCGCACGGAGGAACCTGCCCGATGAAGTTCACGGACGGCTACTGGCTGATGCGTCCCGGCTGCACGGCACGCTACGCCACCGAGGTCGCCGACGTCCGCGCCGACGACCACCGGATGACCCTGTACGCGCCCGTGAAACACGTGAGCCGGCGCGGTGACACCCTCAACAGCCCGCTGCTGACAGTGGAGTGCTGGTCCCCGGCCGAGGGGATCATCGGCGTGCGGACGACCCACCACGCCGGATCGGCGTGCCGGGGACCGGAGTTCGCGTTGCCCGGCGCCGAAGCGGACGCCGGCAAGGTGCGCCGGGACGGAGCGGTGCTGGAACTGGCCTCCGGTGAACTGACGCTGCGCGTGGACACGCAGCAGCCGTGGCGGCTGGAGTTCACCGCCGGCGGCCGCGTGCTGACCTCCGCAGGCGAGCGCGGCACCGGCTTCGTCACCGACGCCGAGGGCCGCCACCACATGCTCGGCCGGCTCTCCTTGGGAGTCGGAGAGCTGGTCTATGGCCTGGGGGAGCGCTTCACCCCGTTCGTCAAGAACGGGCAGAGCGTGGACATCTGGCAGGCCGACGGCGGCACCAGCAGCGAACAGGCCTACAAGAACATCCCGTTCCACCTGACCAACCGCGGATACGGCGTCTTCGTCAATCACCCGGGCAGGGTCAGCTACGAGGTCGGCTCCGAGTCGGTCGGCCAGGTGCAGTTCAGCGTCGAGGACCAGTCGCTGGAGTACTTCGTCGTCCACGGCCCCACCCCCAAGGAGATCCTCGTCCGCTACACGGCTCTCACCGGACGTCCGGCTCTGCCCCCGGCATGGGCACTGGGGCTGTGGCTGACCACGTCCTTCACCACCGAATACGACGAGGCCACCGTCAACCGCTTCGTCGGCGGCATGGCCGAACGCGGCATCCCACTGAGCGTCTTCCACTTCGACTGCTTCTGGATGCGCGAGTACCAGTGGTCCGACTTCACATGGGATGCGGAGACCTTTCCCGACCCCGAGGGCATGCTGGCCCGGCTCAAGCAGCAGGGCCTGCGCATCAGCGCGTGGATCAACCCGTACATCGCACAGAAGTCGCACCTGTTCGACGAGGGCATGCGCGAGGGCTACCTGGTACGCCGCGCCGACGGCAGCGTATGGCAGTGGGACCTGTGGCAACCGGGCATGGCCCTGGTCGACTTCACCAACCCGGCCGCCCGCGACTGGTACACCGGCAAACTGCGCACCCTGCTCACCCAGGGCGTGGACTGCTTCAAGACCGACTTCGGCGAACGCGTCCCCACCGACGTCGTCTGGCACGACAGCTCCGACCCCAAGCGGATGCACAACTACTACACCCACCTCTACAACCAGGCCGTCTTCAACCTGCTGCGTGAGGAGCGCGGCGAGGGCGAGGCTCTGCTGTTCGCCCGCTCCGCCACCGCCGGCGGCCAGCAGTACCCGGTCCACTGGGGCGGCGACTGCGAGTCCCACTTCAACGCCATGGCCGAGTCACTGCGCGGCGGGCTCTCCCTCGGCCTGTCCGGATTCGGCTTCTGGAGCCACGACATCGGCGGCTTCGAGGGCACCCCCACCCCCACCGTTTTCAAGCGCTGGGTGCAGTTCGGCCTGCTCTCCTCGCACAGCCGACTGCACGGCAGCAACTCCTACCGCGTCCCGTGGGACTACGGCGAGGAAGCCGTCGAGGTCACCCGGGAGTTCACCCGCCTCAAACACCGCCTCGCCCCCTACCTCCAGCGCGCCGCCCAGCAGGCCCACACCACCGGCATCCCGGTGATGCGGGCCCTGGTGCTGGAGTTCCCCGACGACCCGGGCGCGGCGGCACTCGACCGGCAGTACATGCTCGGGGACGACCTGCTCGTCGCGCCCGTCTTCACCGACGACGGCACGGTGGAGTACTACGTGCCCGAGGGGACGTGGACGAACGTACTGACCGGCGACCAGGTCACCGGCCCGCGCTGGGTACGCGAACAGCACGGCTTCCACACCCTGCCGCTGCTCGCCCGCCCCGACTCGGTCATCCCGCTCGCCGCCGACGACCAGCACCCCGTCTCGGCCTGGGCCGACGGCGTCGAGTTGCGGGTCCACGCCTTCGCCGACGGCACGGAACACACGCTGGTGATCCCCCGCCCCGACGGGCCGGGCGAGACGGCCCGCTTCCACCTGCACCGCGACGGCGACCGCCTCCGCGTCACCACCAACAGTCCCCACCCCTGGCAGCTCCGGCTCGGCGGACCGGACGGAACCCTCCACACGAGCCCCGCCGGCACCCTGGAAGCCGACCTGCCCTACCCGCGCTGAACCGAGCACTGAGGCAGTTCCCCTGTTCGCCCAGCAGGAGAGCAGGGGAACCACCTCAGTGGCCGTTCGCCGCTCCAGCCAATGCCCCGCAACCGGAAGTGTGCCGCCGTACAGAGCCAGACCAAGCGCCACATATCCCCCGAAGCTCGCCCTCTGACCTCACACGCTGCCCGCGCCGGCTACGCGAACACCAGGCTTCGACACCCTGCCGCTGCTCGCCGACCGCGTCGGTGCCGTGGTAGCGCAGGCGCCTTTCAGCTCCGGCACGGGGTCGGGCGATATCGGCTACGGCCTACCGGCTCTCGCCGCGCCACTCGCCCACACCGTCCCAGGCCAACTCCAGGTGGCGGGCGTGAGACCGGCCGAGCTCGCGGTCCACGACCGCGTGCGCCTGGAGCATGCTGCGCAGCCCGCCCATCCCGTCCAACTCGGCGCCTATCGTCCGGGTTCGTGGATCTGCTCCGCCTCCGGTCAGGAACCCGCGGGTGACGGCGATGGCGAACAGCTCGTCCAGGAGCTGGCTGGTGCGGGCCTCCTTGCCGGTGAGGGCCTCGGCGTGGGGCCGCGGCAGCAGGCCGTGGTCGTGCCACATGGCGGCTCGGCCACCGTGGTCGTCGGGCGAGCCATAGCCGAGGATGGCCTGCCGGCCGCCGCAGAAGTGGAGGCGGTCGGCGGTGCGCCAGATCCGGTAGCCCGTGAACACGCCTCCGTAGAGGGCGGAGATCTGGGCGCAGAAGCTGTCAGGGATCACTTCGACCACGAAGTACGCGAAGTCCTGCCGGAGCAGGTCGCGTTCGAGGTTGACGCGGAGGATGCCGGTCGCCTCCTCCGCCGTGCCGCTGCACAGGCCCCTGCTGGACCACGACTTCGCGACGGCGCGGAACTCGGCCCTGAGCCTCGGCCCGTCGATGACGGGCACGGCCGGGACTGCCTGGTCGACGACCGTCTGAAGCGCCACCGCCACGCTGTCGGTCTGCGTCTTCCCGAAGGCTGCCTCCGCGGGTCGCGGTGGTGCCATTCCCAGGCGGTTCGCGGCCTCGTTGCGCATGGGGTTGTCCGGGTTGCTGATGGACGCGTAGACCTCGGTGAGGATGGCTTCCTCGCTCATGCCCGTGACGGCCATGGCCCGGCGCATGGTGACCTTCTCGTCCTTGCAGTCGACGCCCTGGCTGAAGTGGCACGTGCCGTCCACGCCGTGCGGCAGGTGGAAGACGTAGCCGCCGGCCGCGAGCGAGCCGCACACCGGGCAGTACCGGAACCAGGTGTCGACGGGGTCCGGATCGTCGCCCTGAGCGGCGGCCGGTTGCGCCGGCGGATCCGTGCGCTCCGGCGGCTCTGGCTTGCGTCGTCTCCTGAAGCGCACCGTCCTCCGCTCCGCCGCAGTCGGCATTCGGGCACCTCACCGTAGCGCCGAAGGAGGGGGTGAGGACAGACCCTCTGGTGCGAGGCGCCGGAGAAGAAGCAGCGGCCAACTGTGATGCCCGGAGTGGCCGACTGGCGGCGCCAGGGAGCGCCTGAAGCGAATGAGCCCCGGCCGGCATGCCGGCCGGGGCGAACCCGCAAGGGGTGTGACCGTGAAGGGCGGTCGCCTACGCGGCGAAAGGCAATGCGAGGCTTCAGCCGAACGATCGTCCTCGCATGCGATGGATGAGGCCCGGGGACACTGTCCCCTTCACCGTCACGCCCGGTTCAACCACACCCGCCCGGCGAACATTCCCGCGTTCGTGCTGCCCGTCCCGCATCGCATCCGCGCCCGCTCGGCGCCCTGCTCGTCCCGCCGCGGCGATCACTCGCTCTCGCTCGTGGGGCGTCACGCGCCCGTATCGGCCCGGCCGGCCGGCGGTGTGCGGGGACACGCCGGTGCCGGCGGTGAGTCTGTCAGGGACGGGGCCAGTCGTTCCCGGCCGCGGCTTCGGTGACGTACTCCCGGAAGGTGCGGGCACGGCGCCCGGTCAGGCGGGGCACCGTGTCCAGAGGCTCGGTGTCGCCCAGGGCGCGCAGTGCCGCGTAGGCGGTGAGGTCCCGTTCGACGGACTCCTCGGAGCGGCCGAAGGACGTCTGCGCGGCGCGGTAGGCGTCGTCGCTGCCGTGGAACCTCATCGGGCGGCCGGTGACGTCCTGGATGACGGTGCACACCTCGGCGAAGGACAGCGCCTGCGGGCCGGTCAGTTCGTACGTCCGGCCGGTGTGTCCGTCCTCGGTCAGAGTCCGGGCGGCAGCGGCCCCCACGTCATCCAGGTCCACGAACCCCTGTCGGCACTCCCCCAGCGGCAGCGCCAGCTCACCGGCGAGGACCGCGTCGCGGAAGGGGCCCTCGTCGAAGTTCTGGTCGAACCAGTCGATGCGCAGGATCGTCCAGGCGGCTCCGGACTTCTTGACGGTGTCCTCGGCTGCGATCAGCCTCTGGTCTCCTATCGCCTCGATGGCGCGACTGGACAGCAGGACGATGCGTTCGACGCCGAGGTCCACGGCCAGGCCGACGAGGTCCGGGTGGACGGGGATGCCGTCGGGGGCCATCAGGAACATGCGGCTCGCGCCCCGCAGGGCCGGTTCCCACGTACGGCGGTCGTTCCAGTCGAATCGGGTGGCGCTGTGCCGGGAGGCGGCTGTGACCGGCGCTCCCAGAGCCCGCAGGTGTGCGGTGACACGCCGGCCCGTGGAGCCGGTGGCTCCGAGGACGAGGATCGGTGCGGTGTCCATGTCCTGCCGAACGACGGCCGGGTGCGAAGGAAACGGCTCCCAGGGGGCGACGATTGCCGACAGGCAGCTACCCCATCGGGTTGAGGCTCAACACGCACGTGACATGGGCGGCTTTACCGCCGAGAACATCCGAATATGATTTCCCCCTGTCAATCATATGAGCGGCAACCGTGCACAGTCACGGGGGAGGGAGACCCGATGGCCGAGGTCACGCAGACCGACGTGCGTCGCGAGTTCGACAGGGGGATGCCGGGGCTCAGGGTGCCTGACAGGGTCGTCGTCATAGGTGCGGGTCTGTCGGGCCTCGCGGTGGCCCATGAGCTGGCCCAGCGAGGCACCGACGTGACGGTCCTGGAGGCGTCGAACCGTGCGGGCGGGCGGGCGTACACACTGCGCGAGCCGTTCGCGGACGGTCTGTACGCCGAGGCCGGCGCGATGACGCTGACCCCGCACTGCCATTACGCCATGCACTACCTGCGCGAACTGGGGGTGGAACTGGAGACGGCCGACCTGGTCGGCACCCAGTTCTCGTACTTCGTCGGCAACCGGTTCTTCGGTCCCGACGCCGACTCGCTGGACCGAGCCGGGCTCCCGCTCGCCCCGCACGAGAAGGGGCTGAGCGTCGCCGACATGATCGACCGCTATGTGCGCCGCGCCTACGAGGCGCTGGAACCCGACATCACGGCGGCGGACTGGGCGCCGACCCCCCTGCTCGAACCGTACGACCGGCGCTCGGTGTACGAGGTGCTGTCCGGGCGGGGTGCCTCGCCGGCGGCGATCGACCTGGTGGAACCGCACTTCCTGGAGATGCGCGGCGGGGACCTCAAGACGGCTTCCGCCCTGTCCTGGCTGCGGCACGAGTCCAGCCCGCACTCGCTGTCCAACGCCGATCCCCGGTGGTCGAAGGTGAAGGGCGGAACCGATCGCTTCCCCCAGGCGTTCGCCGAGCGGCTGAAGGGCCGCATCCGCTACCGCGCTCCGGTGGTGCGGGTCGCCCAGGACGACGAGGGCGCGCGTGTCACCTTCCTGGACGGCACCCGCATGCGCTCCGTGGACGCGGACCGGGTGGTGGTGACGGTGCCGTTCAGCGCGATCCGGCACATCGACTTCACGGACGCCGGGCTGTCCGACGCCAAACAGGCCGTGATGCGCCGGGTGAAGTACTCGTCGATCGTGCGCGTCTACCTCCAGATGCGCCGGCGGTTCTGGCCCCAGGACAACGCGAGTTTCTCCACGGATCTGCCGGTGCGGTGGGTCCGGGACGCCACTCCCCGGTTGCCCGGGCCCCGCAAGATACTGGAGTGCCTGATAACCGGCTGGCGGGCCCGGGCGCTCGCCGTGCTGAGCCCCGAGGAGCGGATCCGCTTCGCCCTGGAACAGGTCGAGTCGATGCTGCCCGGTGCCCGCGAGCACTTCGAGACCGGCACCTCAGTGGTCTGGGACCAGCAGCCGTACATCGAAGGCGCCTACATCCTTCCCGAGGTGGGGCACAGTTCCCTGATGCCGGCCATGCGCCGGCCGGAGGGCCGGATCCACTTCGCCGGCGACCACACCTCGTTCGAGCCCAACGGCGGCTCGATGACGCTCGCGCTGGAGTCGGCCGCGCGGACCGTGCTCGAACTCGGGAGCACGGCGAACGCGTGAGCGGCCGGGGCCCCGCCCGCCGGCGCCCGCTCGCTCAGGGCAGCAGGAGATCCAGCAGCTCCGCCCCCTCGACGCTCAGCACCGATGCCGGGAGGAAGGCGACGCCGCCGGTTCGAGGGCCCCGCATGGCCACCAGTTCGCCGTGGGCCGGGCCGTACCAGAGCGTCAGGGACAGCCGCCGGGCGAGGGTGTCCGTGTGCGGGCCGGCCAGCACGGTGTGCGTGCCGCCGTATCCCACCGTCGCGCGTCGGCCGAACACCTCGATCTCCCGCTGGCCGGCGGCCCCGTCCCGCGCTCGCGCGGCCCCGGCCAGACCCAGCTCGGCGAGCAGGAGGTGGAAGCCGAGCCCGACCCCGAACGTGGGTGCTCCGCTGGACAGCAGGGCGGACGCCATGGCGCGCAGAGCGGCGACGCGGTCGTCGCCGCGGGCCAACGGGTCACCGGGGCCGGGGCCGAGGACGACCGTGGTTCCGGGCGCGACGGTCCCTGGCGCAGCCGCCGCGGGGTGCGCGGAACGCACCTCGACGGTGCGGCCCAGTCCGCGGAGCATGGCGGCCAGCGGCGCCGTCTCCTCGCCCGCCGTGTCGACGAGCAGCACCGGTGGCCGTGGAGCGGGCCGGCCGCCCGGCCGCCGTGGGCGTTGCCAGTAGGCGGACAGACGGGCGCGGCGCCGGTCCAGTTCCGCGGTCACCGACGGGCACCAGGCCGGGTCGGCGGGGGGCGTGGGCTGCCGGCCGGCGGCCTGGTGGTGCCGCGTCCGGTCACCCGGCACTCGGTCTCCCTCGCCGGTGGCCGGGCCGCCGGCCGCCTCCGGGCCACGGGGACCACGGCCCGCCCGCCCGTGGCTCACGGCGCCGTCCTCTGGGGTCGGTCCACCGCTCGCGAGCACCGACACCAGGGCCGCGGCCTTGGCGCGCGTCTCGGCCGTCTCGTCGGCGGCCACGGAGCGGGGCCCGACGGTGGCTCCGACCGACAGCTTCAGCCGGCCCTGCCCGGACACCTCGAAGGTGCGGATGAGCACGGCCGTGTCCAGTTCCTCGTTTCCCGCGTCGTCCTGGCCGAGCAGGGCGATCAGCCCGCCGTAGTAACCTCGCCCGGTCGGT
The DNA here is from genome assembly GCF_040678315.1 of Streptomyces sp. NPDC052721. NCBI lineage: Bacteria > Bacillati > Actinomycetota > Actinomycetes > Kitasatosporales > Streptomycetaceae > Streptomyces > Streptomyces sp. NPDC052721. The sequence continues at coordinate 52,827 of NZ_JBFATL010000023.1, forward strand.
TCGCGCCGGGCGATGACGCGACAGGCGTCCGCGAAGGGGCGGCCCACCGCGGTCGCCGCGAACAGGGAGCCGGCGAGCGTGTGCCGGGCGGGCAGCGCGGCGGTGGCGCTGATCCGGCACTCGGTGTGCAGTACGCGGGCCAGTGGTCGCAGACGCGGTCCTTCCAGGCGTACGTCCCCCTCGCTGATCCGGCACAGCATGGCCAGTTCCGCGTCGACCACGGCCCCCAGTTCTTCGGACTCCTTGCCGTCACGCAGGAAGGCCACCAGGTCGGCGGGGTTCGGCCGGCCACCGGGCGGAAGGCGGAGCGTGCCGCACATCGGGCGCATCACGACCCGGCTGTTCCGGAGTGTGACGTGACCCTGCGGTGAGGCTCCGGCCAGTGCGGCGCCGTGGGGGCCTCCGGTGTACACCGCGAACGTCCAGTACGCACCGTGTTCCGCGGCCAGCAGCCGGCGGAACAGCTCGCCCGCCACGGCGGGGCCGTGTCCTGGCAGCCGGGCGGTGAAGTCCCTGCGGATCAGGACGTGCAGACCGGTACGCGCCACCTCGTGGGCCACGAGGTCGCGCACCAGGTCGGTGTAGTCCTCGTCGGAGCCGTCGAAGCCGGCGCCTTCCCCGAGGAGGTCTCCCGGGGGCCGCACCGTGGCGAGGGCCGCGGTGAGCGCGGCATGGCCGGCCGTGTGCCGCCGGCGGATCCGCAGGACCCTCAGTGGTGTGCCGTCGTCGTGGCAGTCCAGCCCTCTTTCGGTCAGGCACCGGTACGGCAGCAGGGCCAGTGTGTGGGGTCCCCCGCCCGGCAGGGCCGGGCCCGACGGCAGGTCCGTCACCCGTCGTACGGTGTCCATGGTGCCGACGAACACGTCGAACGGGCCGGTGGTGGTCCCGTCCGGCGCGGTACGACGCACGAGGGCGAACGGCGGCGGGTCCAGGGCGCGGAAGAGGCCCGCCAGGTCGGCCGCCGGGAGCGGGGTGGATGTGGGGACGTCCGGCATGTGGCATCCTTCCGCCAGCATGTGATTACGTGTGGGCAACGATCTGTTCGGTCATTCCCGGAACTCGCAGAGCAGGAAGGGGGATTGACACCAGATCATTTCTCTTCGGATACCATTTACTGGTCTCTGCACATCCATCCATCTCTCTCGGAGCCCCAGTGAGGTGTCATGCGGATAGCGGTGATCGGAGCCGGTCCCGGCGGGCTGTACACGGCCTGCCTGGTCAAGCGCCTGCGGCCCCACGACGTCGTGGAGGTGTGGGAGGCCAACGCGGCCCACGACACGTTCGGGTTCGGCGTCGTCTTCTCCGACGGCGCCCTCGGCGGCATCGAGGCCGCTGACCCGGCTCTGTTCGAGGCTGTCGGGGCGGAGTTCGCCCGGTGGACCCGGATCGACGTCTGCTACCGGGGCCGGGTCCAGCGCAACGAGGGGTACGGGTTCGCCGCGATCAGCCGCCACACCCTGCTCCGGCTCCTGCAGGAGCGCTGCGCCGACCTCGGGGTGCGTCTGCACTTCGGCTCCCCGGCACCCGAGGTGCCCCGGCTGCGCGCGTCCCACGACCTCGTCGTCGCCGCGGACGGCGTGGGATCGCGCACCCGCGCCAGGTACGCGGCCGAGTTCGGCACGGAGCGGGAGCAGGCCGGGTCGCGTTACATGTGGCTCGGCACGGACCGGCCGTTCGACGCGCTCACCTTCGCCGTGGTCGAGACCGAGCACGGCCCGGTGCAGGCCCACGCCTACCCGTACGCCCCCGGTCGCAGCACGTTCATCGTGGAGATCGGTGACGCGGTGTGGCGAGCGGCCGGTTTCCGTGCCGCGGAGCGCCGGTCCGATGACCCGGTGGGCGACCGGGAGAGCATCGGGAGGGTGAGGGAGTACTTCACCGGTCTGCTGGACGGACACGGGCTGTGGGGCAACCGGTCGTACTGGGGTCGCTTCGCCGCCGTACGCAACCGCGACTGGAGCCACGGCAACCTCGTTCTCCTCGGTGACAGCGCTCACACGACGCACTTCTCGATCGGTTCGGGCACCAAACTGGCGATGGAGGACGCTCTGGCCCTCGCCACGGCCCTGCACGACCACCGGACGGTCCCCGAGGCGCTGGCGGCCTACGAGGCCGAGCGGCGGCCCGCCGTGGAGCGGATGCAGCGGACCGCGCTGACCAGCCTGGAGTGGTTCGAGAACATCGACCGCTGCGTGGGGCTGGCGCCGGAGACCTTCAACGCGCACCTGCTGACGCGCAGCGGCCGGCTCACCCGCGACGATCTCCCGGCCGTGGACCCGGAGCACGTCGGGCGGATCCGCCGGCGGTTCGCGGACGCGGCCTGAACCGCGGCGCCCGGGGCGGCCGGAGCACCGCTCAGCCGCCCCGGGCCGCCTTCTTCTCCGCCATCGAGACGCCGCCCACGAACCAGTGCTCGGGCGGGCACGCGTCCACCGTCACCCGGATCGCCTCCCGGGGGGTGCCCAGCGTGGTGTGTACGGCCTCCGTGACGGCCCGGCCGAGGGCGGCGATCTCCTCCTCGCCGCGACCGCTCAGCAGGGTGACGTGGATGAGGGGCATACGGACTCCTTGTCGGGTGGGAGGCGTGCGGGAGGACGGAGTGCGACCCCGGCCAGGGGCCTGCCGGCACGGGCCGGCCCGGACTCGGCGGCGAGCCGTTGCTCCGGGCCGTCAGAGGTGACCGTGTGCGGCGAGGTCCTCGGCCAGACACCGGCCGGTGTGCGAGTCGCGCATCCGCGCCAGGTCCGCCGGGGTGCCCTCGAAGACCACCCGGCCGCCGTGCCGGCCGGCCTCCGGGCCGAGATCGATGATCCAGTCCGCGTACTTGAGCACGTCGAGGTCGTGTTCGATGACCACCACCGTGTTGCCGCCGTCGACGAGGCGGTCGAACAGGGCGAGCAGCTTGCCCACGTCCGTCATGTGCAGGCCGGTGGACGGTTCGTCGAAGATGTAGACGCTGCCGGAGGCGTGCAGCCGGTGCGCCAGCTTCAGCCGTTGGCGTTCGCCACCGGACAGGGTGGACAGGGAGCGGCCCAGCGTGAGGTAGCCGAGGCCGACCTCCGTCAGCAGCGCCAGTTTGCGGCGGACGGAGTCCTCCGCGAAGAACTCGATCGCCTCCTCGGCCGTCATGGCGAGGACGTCGGCGATGTTCCGGCCGGACAGGGTGTGGCGCAGCGCCTCGTCGTTGAAGCGGCGCCCCTCGCAGCGCTCGCAGACGGTGGTGACCGGGTCCATGAACGCGAGGTCGGTCTCGATCACACCGCGGCCCTGGCACTCCGGGCAGGCGCCCGCGGAGTTGAAACTGAACAGCCCGGGGTCGGTTCCGGACGCGCGGGCGAACAGCCGCCGGACGGTGTCCATGATCTCGGTGTACGTCGCGGGGGTGGAACGGGAGGAGATCCCGATCGAGGACTGGTCGACCACGACCGCGTCCTGCGGGTGCCGGGCCGCCAGCTCCCGGGCGAGCGAGCTCTTGCCCGAGCCGGCGACACCGCTCAGCGCCACCAGCACACCGGTGGGCACGTCGACCGTGACGTCCTTGAGGTTGTGCAGCCGCGCGCCGCTGACCGTCAGCCTGCCGTCAGGGGCGCGCAGTCGGCGCTTCAGTCCCGGCACCGCACGCAGGCCGCGTCCGGTCGGGGTGTCCGAGCGCCGTAACCCGGCCGGCGATCCCTCGTAGACCACCTCGCCGCCCTGGCTGCCCGCGCCCGGGCCCATGTCGACGACATGGTCGGCGATGGCGATCACGTCCCGGTCGTGCTCCACCACGAGCACGGTGTTGCCCTTGTCGCGCAGGGCGAGCAACAGCTCGTTCAGACGGCGCACGTCGCGCGGGTGCAGGCCCACGCTCGGCTCGTCGAAGATGTACGTCAGCCCGGTCAGGCTGCTGCCCAGGTGGCGTACCGTCTTCAGCCGCTGCGCCTCGCCGCCGGAGAGCGTGGCCGTCTGGCGGTCGAGGCTGAGGTAGCCGAGTCCGACGGACTCGATCCTGCGCAGGGCGGCGAGCGCCGCCTGGACCACCGGCTTGACCGGTGGAGCGTCGATGCGCTCCAGGCGGCCGATCAGATCGGTGACCTCCAGGGCGGAGTAGTCGGCGATGTTCTCCCCGGCGATCCGCGACGCGAGCGCGGCCGGTCCCAGCCGGGCGCCGCCGCAGGCCTCGCAGGGCCCCTCCGTCACGACCTCCTGCACCGCCGCCCGTTCCTTCGGCTTGAGGGTGTCGAGGCCCGCCTTGAGGTAGCGGCGGGTGAAGCGCAGCACGATCCCCTCGTACTCGTTCTTGTAGACGCCGTGCCGGCCGGCCCGGTCGACCTTGAACCCGGAACCGTGCAGCAGCAGTTCGCGGTCGTCCGCGGAGAACTCCCGCAGCGGCAGGTCGGGATCGAAGAGCCCGGACTCCGCGTACAGCTGCCACGGGAAGGTGCCCACCGCGAAGGGCTGGAAGCGGATGGCGCCCTCGTTGAGGCTCTTGTCCTCGTCCAACAGGCGGTTCAGGTCCAGCCGCACCCTGGATCCGAGGCCCTCGCACTCCGGGCACATGCCGCGTGGATCGTTGAAGGAGTACATGTGTGAAGGGCCCGCGCCGGGCCTGCCGTGCCGGGAGAACAGGACCCGCAGCATGGGGTGGATCTCGGTCATGGTGCCGACCGTGGAGCGCGCGTTGCCGCCGACCGGGCGCTGGTCGATCACGATGGCGGTGGAGAGGTTCTCGATGACCTCCGCGTCGGGCCGTTCGAACTTGGGGAGGCGGTTGCGGATGAACGCGGGGTAGGTCTCGTTCATCTGCCGCTGCGACTCGACGGCGATCGTCCCGAAGACCAGGGAGGACTTGCCGGACCCCGACACGCCGGTGAAGACGGTCAACCGTCCCTTGGGGATGCGCAGGCTGATGCCTTTGAGGTTGTTCTGCCGTGCTTCTCCCAGAACGATGTGGTCACCCGGGTCCAGTGACGGGTGGGGCACCATGCGTTCCCCTTCCATTCGCCAAGACGATTTCCTTTTGGAAAGTTATCGCATCCGGGTGGCATCCTCAATCCGCGACGGCGTAAGCCTGCGCGCCGCGCGGACTGGCCGCCGCGATGACCATGTCATCGCTGGCCAGGCCGGTGACACACACCTTGCTCAGGCTGTAGTCGGCGACCGTGCGCACCTGGTGGCCGCGCCGCCGGAGCTCCTGGATGGTTTCCGCCGGCATGCCGCTTTCGAGGGTCACCGTCCCGGGAGCGAAACGCCGGGGGGTGAAGGACGTCGGAACGTGGTCGGTGTGGAAGGTCCGCGCCTCGACGGCCTCCTGAAGCCCCATGCCGTGCTCGGTGTGCCTCAGGAAGAACTGCAGCGTCCACTGGTCCTGCTGGTCGCCGCCCGGTGTGCCGAACGCCAGGGCGGGCCTGCCCTCCCGGAGCACCAGGGTCGGGCTGAGGGTGGTGCGCGGGCGCTTGCCGGGAGCCAGCGCGTTGGCGTGTCCCCGGGTGAGCGTGGCCATCTGCCCACGGGTGCCGAGCGGGAAGCCCAGCCCTGGCACCACCGGCGAACTCTTCAGCCAGCCCCCGCTCGGTGTCGCGACCACCATGTTCCCGCGGGCGTCGGTGGCGGTGACGCAGCAGGTGTCGCCCCGGGCGGCCGTGGAGCGCACCACCGCCGGGATGCCCTCCTCGAGCTCGCCGAGCCAGGAGGGACCGGCCGGACCTGCGGACTCGTCGTGGACGGGCGGCAGCACCGGTGTCCGGCCTCCCGGCGAGCCCGGCCGCAGCTCCGTGGACGCCTCACTGCCGATCAGCTCGCGGCGGGCCGCCGCGTAGGCCGGGTCCAGCAGGTCGCCGACCGGCACCTGAGCGTGCGCGGGATCGCCGTACCAGGCCTCGCGGTCCGCGAACGCCAGTTTCGCCGCCTCGGTGACGGTGTGCACGAACTCCGCGCTGTGCGGTCCCATACCGGCGAGGTCGAACTCCCGCAGCAGCGCGAGCTGTTGCAGGAAGACCGGGCCCTGGGACCAGGGCCCCGCCTTGTGCACCGTCAGGCCGCGGTGGTCGAAGGAGAGCGAGGGCTCCACCGTCGCCCGCCAGCCGGCCAGGTCGGCGCCGGTCAGCAGGCCGCGGTGGCGGCGGCCGGTGGCGTCGATCTCCTCCGCCTTGGCGAGGTAGCCGTCGATGGCCTCGGCCACGAAGCCCTCGTAGAAGGCGCGCAGGGCCGCGTCGATCTGCTTGTCGCGATCGGCGCCCGCCGCCCTGGCCTCGTCGAGGACGCGCCGGTAGGTCCGGGCCAGGTCGGGGTTGGTCATGCGCTGACCGGGCCGCGGCGCGGCCCCGCCGACCAGGTACGTGCGGGCGGACTCCGTCCACTCGTCGCGGAAGAGTTCCTGGAGGGCCTCGATCATCGCCGCCGCCTTGGGAAGCAGCGGATAGCCGCGTTCTGCGTAGCCGATCGCCGGCTCCAGGACGTCCTCCAGACGCAGGGTGCCGTACTCGGCGAGGACCCGCAGCCACGCGCCGAAAGCGCCGGGCACCACCGCGGGCAGCAGGCCGGAACCGGGGACCACGGACAGGCCGAGCTGCTCGAACCTCTCGATGGTCGCCGCCCGGGGCATGGGGCCCTGGCCGCAGACGACGTCGACCCGCCCGCTCCCGGCCCGGTGGACGAGGACGGGTACGTCTCCCCCGGGCCCGTTGAGGTGGGGTTCCACGACCTGGATGACGAACGCGGCGGCGACGGCCGCGTCGAACGCGTTGCCGCCCTTGTCGTACATGCGGAAGCCCGCGGCCGAGGCCAGCCAGTGGGTCGAGGCGACCGCGCCCCGGGTACCGCGCAGCTCTGGACGGAACAACACAGTCGGGTTCCTCTCCTCTTCGTTTCCTCTTCGTTCTGCGGTGCAGGGTTGGGCGTTGTGTGCCCTGGGTGCCGGTCCGGGTGCCTTCCGCGGCTCCGCGCGGCACACGGCCCGGGCCCCGGCTCAGCGCGCGACGGCCTCCGTGCGGGGCAGGCGCATCCGGCCGCTGGCGGTGGCCACCACCTCCCCGGTCACCTCGGCGGCGACCGCCCGGCCATCGCGTACGGTCACGGCGCAGTCGAGCCGGGCGGGGCGGCCCAGCCCGTGCCCCTGCCGGACCCGGTAGGCGCGGGTACCGTCCGTCGCCGGCACCAGGCCCGCGCAGGTGAGCCAGGCGCCCAGTGCCAGGGCCGCGGAGGCGCACGCCGGGTCCTCCGGCATGCCGTAACCGGGGGCGAAGACCCTGACGTCGGCCAGGTGTTCACGGCTGTCGTAGGCGACCACCACCGCGTCCGGGCAGGTGGACCACACCGGGTGCGCCGGGTGGTGTCCGGCGCGGGCGACCGCCTCGGGTCCGACCGGCAGCACGTGGAAGGCCGGCCCGAACCCGGTCACGCGGGGCTCGGCGACCAGATCGTCCTCGGTGAGGCCGCACGCCTCGAGCAACGGCACGGGATCCCAGGCGCCGGGTGCCACGGGCTCCCCCCGGACGCTGAGCGTGGCCTGACGGGCACTGGCGCGCACGGTCATCAGGCGGCCCCCGCACTCCTGCACCAGCTCCCCCGCCCGCAGACGGCCCAGCCGCACCAGGGTGGTGGCCGTGCCGATGGCGGAGTGCCCGCCGTACGGTGACTCTCGCTCCGGGGTGAAGACCCGCACCCGGTGGGTGGCGTCGGGCGACTCGGGTGGCAGGACGAACGCCGTCTCGGTGAGGCCGGTCTCGCGGGCCACCGCCTGCATGCCGTCCTCGTCGAGTGCGGTCGCGTCCGGGACCACGCCGAGCGCGCAGCCCTCGAACGGCGTGCCGGTGAACATGTCGACGATCTCGTAGGCGATCACGGCCGCTCCTCCCCCCGGACGGTCAGCACGTCCCGCGCGACCTGCTCCAGCACCCCCACCCTGCCCTGGTAGGGGAAGGAGGGCCGCGGCCAGTGGACGACGAAGTCGGTGACGCCGAGTTCGCCGAAGCGGCCGGCGGCGTCGCGGTACGCCTCGACGGAGTCCAGCGTGCCGCCCACCATGGCGCCGGTCAGCAGCAGCCGGCGCAGGGTGGCGGGATCCCGCCCGGTCTGCTCGCACGCCTCGTCCAGGCGTGCCAGCTGCTCCTTGATCACCGGCAGTGTCTCCTCGTACGGGAGGGCGTCGAAGTCGCCGGGCCGGCCCGCGGTGATCCACACGTCGGCATGGCGGGCCGCCAGCCGCATGCCGCGCGGCCCGGTCGCCGCGATGGCGAACGGCACCCGGGGCGTGGCCAGGCAGCCCGGGTGCATGGGCACCTCCCGGACGTCGTAGTAGGTGCCGGCGTGTGTGGTGCTGCGCCGGCTCAGCAGCTTGTCGAGCAGCTCGACGAACTCCGAGAAACGGTCGGCACGTTGCCGCGGCGAGTAGGCGGCCGGATCGACGACGCGGTCGTCGAGGCCGCCGGCCCCGGCTCCCAGCCCGCAGATGAACCGGCCGCCCGCGATGTCCTCCAGGGTCATCACCTCCTTGGCCAGCGTCACCGGGTGCCGATAGGTGGGTGTGGCCACCATGGTGCCCAGGGTCAGGGTCGAGGTGGCCTCGGCCGCCGCCGCCAGGGTGGGCACGGCGCCGAACCAGGGCTCGTCACGCAGCCACCGCCACATCAGCTGGTCATAGGTCCAGGCGTGGTCGAATCCGAACTCCTCGGCGCGGACCCATTGTTCACGGGCCTGCCGCCACCGGCGTTCGGGCAGGACGACGACTCCGTACCGCACGGTCCACCGCTCCTTTCGTGTCGCGTGATCGGGTGGCGGAGGCTCAGCGGGCGATCGTGCCGTCGAGCAACCGCCGGTCGAGTGCGGCGGCAAGGCCGTCGACGCGCCGCAGGACGGCGTCGAAGTCCCGCTCGCAGGCCTGTGTGTCCTCGCTGCGCAACTCCTCGGGCAGTGCGGCGTCCTCCTGCGCGGTCAGCCCGGGGTACAGCCCGTTGACCGAGACGTCCAGGCGCACCGCGGCCAGCCGGCGCCGGAGCTGGTCGACGACCTCGGCGGTCGGGACGTCGGCGCGCAGGGTGAGGAAGTAGTTGTCGTAGACCAGCGCCTGCATCCGGGGGTCGTGCGGCCGGGCCGTCGGGGCGGTGTCCTGAAGCAGGGACCTGCCGCCGGGCACGAGTTTCGCGGCGACCCCCGAGTGCACCAGGTGGTAGAGCCGGACCTCGTCGGCCAGCCGGCCGCCCTCCGGGGTGTCGTGCCACGGCGTCTTCCTGCCCCGCAGCAGCCGGCGGACGGGTACGAAGTCCGGCGCCCAGGTCCCGCTGAAACCGCGGTGCTGCAGGAACATGCTGGGCCGGATCACGTCGCTGTAGACGTCCTTGGGGCAGGAGCCGGTGTAGAGCAGCATCGCGGTGTACGCCCGTGTCAGGTCCGTCATGGCCCTCAGCGACGGGCCGGGATCGGTGCGGGCGTGCGCCTGGTGCAGCGCGTGGCCGAGTAACTGCCAGATGGCGAAGGTCACCTGGTGTCCGGTGATCCAGCGGAACCAGAAGAGCTGGTGGGCCAGCTCCGGGACGCCGGGCGCCGGTCCGGTGCGCGGGCAGGACGGCCGCGCACCGCCGGGGGCGGGCTCGGCGCACAGCACGTCCGGAACGTCGGCAGCGGGCTCGTGCGGGGGCTCGGGCAGGGTCAGCGGCTCCAGGCCGTAGGGGAAGTCCCCGAAGTCCCAGCCTTCGGGGACCGGCAGTTCGGTGACGGTCCGGTGCGGTCCCGCGCTCATGCCGCACCTCCCGGGACGTAGGTGAACTCGAACTCGAGGCCGTTGGGGTCGAACAGGTAGCAGCTGTGCACTCCGTCGGCGTCGACCACGATGTCCGTGGGCTGCTCCTCGGTCGCGAAGTCGTAGCGGCCCGAGCGGTAGAGCTCGATCCAGCGTTCGCGCCAGGCGCGCAGTTCCTCCGGGGAACCGGTGGCGAGGCAGACGTGCTGGAACTGGGCCTTGTTGCCGCCGGGCAGGGCCGGGTGGTGCCCGTCGCGTTCGAAGAGGTGGAAGCGGACGTCGGCGACGCTGATCTCGGTGAGCCGGGTGATGCCGGGGAGCCTGCTTCGGGTCAGGTCCGAGAACGTGCTGAGCGTCCATGTCTCGGCGCAGCCGAAGAAGTCCTTGTACCACGCCAGGGAGTTGTCCAGGTCGCGGGTTTGGACGCCCAGGTGGTGCATCGCCGGCACCAGGTGCACCGGGGGTGCGGCCGTTGTGGCGGCAGAGCCTTCTCGCATGGAATGACACTCCTGTCCGGGATAGGTTTTTCCACCAGGTTCCAGAAAGGGAGGCTAGGCGACCGAAAGGACGACGGTCAACGCCACACCCAAGGAATTTCCGAACATGACCGACCGCCTCATGAATTTCTTTGACGGAGGTTTCTGGGCAGCCTTAAATAGGCCGCTGACCTGGCCCTTCCCAGGTTGGCGACAGCATGGACGCCGAATTCAGCTCTTGCCATCCACGGGTTTCTCGTGAATTATTGCAACCATGGAACAAGAGCGATGGAACAGTGTCGACGCCTATTTCAGCTCCCTTCTCGTGAAGGAGGACGAAGCACTTTCGAAGGCCGCCCGGGCCCATAGGGACTTCGACCTGCCGGACCTGGCCGTCAGCGCCCCTCAGGGAAAACTGCTTCATCTGCTGGCGCGTGTGCGGCAGGCGCGGCGCATCCTGGAGATCGGCACGTTCGGCGGGTACAGCAGCATCTGGCTGGCCCGCGCGCTGCCGCCGGACGGCCGCCTGGTCACCATCGAGTGGGAGCGGTCCTTCGCCGAGTCGGCCGCGTCGCGCCTCGCCGAGGCGGGGGTCGCCCACCTCGTCGAACAGCACGTCGGCCGGGCGCTGGACATCCTGCCGGCCCTCGACCGGCCCGGTACCGCCCCCTTCGACATGGTGTTCGTCGACGCCAACAAGCCCGACATCCCCGAGTACTTCACCTGGGCGCTGAAACTGTCCCGGCCGGGCTCGGTGGTGGTCGTCGACAACGTCGTCCTGGGCGGCGCGGTGACCGAACCGGACCATCCCGACGCCGGCGTCCAGGGCGTGCGCCGGTTCCACGAGATGCTGGCCGGCCGCTCGGACGTCACCGCCACCTCGATCCAGACCGTCGGCACCAAGGGGTACGACGGTTTCACGCTGGCCCTGGTCACCGGCTGAGCGGCAGGGGCGGGGGGCCTCCTCCCGCCCCCCCTGCCGTTCCGCCCGGCGGGCCCGTCCGGCCGGGCGGGGCCGCGGCGCTCAGTCGACGTCGGGCGGCACCAGGTCCGGTGCCGTCCAGCCGTCCAGGTCGTACTCCGCCATGCACTGTTCGGCGAAGCCCCGGTACTGGTCGACGAGACCGGAAGCCGTCTGGGCGTGCAGCAGTTCGATCCGCACGCTCTCGTGGTTGCCGGAGTAGTTCCGCTCGTACAGCTCGTGCCGGCCCGCGAACTCGGTGCCCACCGAGTCCCAGATGAGCTTCATCAACTTGGCGCGCTCCACCGCCTCGTAGCCGTTGGAGCCCCGCATGAAGCGGTCCAGATGGGGGCGGAGTTCAGGTTCGTTGAAGTCCTTGGCGTGCGACGTGAGGTAGATCAGCCCGCTGCTGAGGTCCTGCAGGATGATCTCCCGGACCCTCGGGTAGCCGACGGTCATGAACCACCGGTAGGCCATGCCGTAGTCGAGGTTGGGCAGCAGGGCTCCGTCGTGCCACGGGTCGGGGTTGTGCGCCATCGCGTCGCTCAGCGCCCAGAACATGTTGCGCCAGGCGAGGACCTCGCCGACCCGGGTCTGGATGCCCCGGAAGTCCTTGGTGCCGGTGACCTCCACGCCCTTCAGCAGCAGGCCCGCCAGGAAGTCCAGTTTCACGGCCAGCCGGGTCACCCCGTGGAAGGTGAGCCGGTGGGTGAAGCCGGAGGTCTGCAGGAAGGTGCCGGCCCTGGCGGTGTCCCCGTAGATGAGGACGTTCTCCCAGGGGATCTTCACCTTGTCCAGGATGAAGATGGTGTCGTTCTCGTCGAGCCGGCTCGACAGCGGGTAGTCGAACGGGCTGCCCGTGCGGCTCGCGGCCAGTTCGTAGGACTGGCGGCAGATGAGCTTCACACCGGGTGCCGCCAGGGGCAGGGTCGCGACGAGGGCGAACTCCTTCTTCTTCACGGGCAGTCCGTAGTGCGCCACGAAGTTGAAGTGGGTGAGCGCGGACCCGGTCGCCACCACCTTCGCCCCGCTCACCACGAGTCCGTCGTCGCACTCCTTCTCCACGTGCACGAAGACGTCGTCCACCTCGTCGGCGGGACGGTGCCGGTCGACCGGAGGGTTGATCACCGCGTGGTTCCAGAACAGCACGTTCTCCTGGGCGGTGGCGTACCACCGGCGGGCGTTGTCCGCGAAGTCGCCGTAGTAGTCGGGGTTGGCGCCGAGGGTCACCAGGAAGCTGGCCTTGTAGTCGGGGCTGCGTCCCATCCAGCCGTAGGTCAGCCTGGCCCAGTCGGCGATGGCGTCCCTGTCCCCGACGAGGTCCTGCACGCTGCGCGGCACCCGGTAGAACTTGTGGGTGAAGCCGTCGCTGCCGGTGTCGGTGGGCGCGGTGAGGGTGTCGTGGTGCTCGGGGTCGTGCAGGGCGTCGTACAAGCGGGCCGTCATCCGCACGGTGTTGCGGAACGCCGGGTGCTTCGTGACGTCGTCGACCTTCTCGCCGTACGCCCAGATCTCCCGTCCGTCGCGGATGCTCTCGATGTACTCCTCCCCCGTCAGCGGCCGGGTGACCCGGGCCTTGCCGGTGGACGCCCCGGAGGTGCCGGGTGCTGCGGGCTGTCCGTTGTCGGGTGCCATGTCCCTACTTCCGTGTCTCGTGATCGGTGACGAACTGATCCGTGGCCGGTCCTGGGCCGTCCAGGCAGAGCGACCACACCTCCGCGGGTCCCTCCGGGTCTCCTCCGTCCGGCATGAGACGGGGGAAGACGCCCCGGTAGAAGAGCAGCGGCCGTCCCCCTCCGGCGGCGAACTCCTCGACACGGCCGACGTGCAGCGTGTGGTCGCCTCCGTCGTAGGTGCGCCAGGGGCGGCACACCAGGTGCCCGAGGGTCCCCGCCAGCCGGGGCCGGTCGCCGTCGCCGTCCACCCACGGCACGGAAGCGGCCGGCGAGCCGCCGGCGAAGTGCAGGGCCAGGTCCTGCTGGTGTTCGCCGAGCAGGTTGACGACGAACGGGCCGTCGTCCAGGAGGCCCGCGGCGCGGGTGCGGCGGTCCAGGGCGACCAGGGCGAGCGGCGGATCGAGCGACACCGAGGTGAAGGAGTTCACCGTCGCCCCGTGCAGCCGGTCGCCGCGCCGGCAGGTCACCACGGTGACGCCGGTTGCGAAGTGCCCCATGGTCCGGCGCAGCTCCCGGGGGTCGAGGGCGGCGCCGGCCACGGCGATTGCGGTCCGGGGCGGGTTCACGCGTGCTCCTTGGCCGGGCGGGACATCAGGACCTCGGTGCGCCGCCCGGTCCGGGCCGCCCGGTCCACCAGTTCGCGCAGGATGTCCGGGCCGTCCTCGGTGAGCAGCGACTCGGCGTGGAACTGGACGGTGGCCAGCCCCGGGCCGTCCAGCGCGACCACGTCTCCCCCGTCCCGGCGCCACACCCGGGCCGTGGCGTCCCGGCCGGGCAGCGGGCGGCGATCGGTGTCGGAGCGCGCGGTGAAGCTGTTGTAGAAGCCGACGTACCGGTCGCGTCCCCACAGGCCGACCCGCATCCGGGCGCCCTGGCGGGGCCGTGCGAGCCGGACCAGGGGCAGGCCCAGCACCCCGCAGACGGCCTGGTGGCCGAGGCACACCGCGGCCAGCGGCAACCGCCGGGCGAGCCGGCGGCCGGCCAGGGAGCGCAGCCGTGCCACCCGCGGGTCGGCCACGTCCCGTGGGTCGCCGGGCCCCGGCCCCAGAAGCAGCACGGTGCCGGGGTCGTCGGCTGCCTCCGGGACCGACCACCAGGGGTGGAGGGTGACGTGGCAGCCCACCGCGCGGAGCTGCTGCGCGAGCATGCTGGTGAACCGGTCCTCCGCGTCGATCACCGCCACCCGCGGTCCGTGAGGCGAGGGCGCCGGCAGGCGCGCCCCGCCGTCGAGCCAGAAGGCGGCGATGCCGTCGTTGCGGGAGCGCAGCGCCGAACGCACCGCCGGATCGGCTCCCAGGGAGCCGTCCGGTGCCGCGGGCGCCGCGGCCGGGGACCGGCCGGCCGGGCCGCGGGTCAGCGCGGTGAGGAGCCCCGCGGCCTTCGCCGTGGTCTCCGCCGCCTCCTCGCGGGGCACCGAGTCACGCACCACGGTCGCGCCGGTGGTCAGCCGCACGGATCCGTCCGCGGTGATGTCGGCGGTGCGCAGCACGATGACCGCGTCCAGGGCGCGCCGTCCCCCTTCCTGGCCGGCCAGCGCGAGCACACCGCTGTAGTAGCCCCGGCCTCCCGGTTCGTGGCGGGCGATGACCCGGCAGGCGTTCTCCACCGGGCTGCCCGTCACCGTGGGCGCGGGCAGTGTCCCGCGCAGGATGTCGGTCAGGGGCAGCGGGGACTCGCCGTGCAGGTGGTACTGCGTGTGGGCGAGACGCGACATCCACGCGAGCGTGGGGCCCGACACGCGCACGCGGGAACCGCACAGTTCGGTCATCATCTTCAGTTCCTCGTCCACCACCATGTACAGCTCGTGGATCTCCTTGGGGTCGGCGAGGAACCGGAGCAGGCTTTCGCGGTCGGGGCGGCCCCCCTCGGGGTAGCGGTAGGTGCCGCTGATCGGGTTCATCGACACCCGCGAGCCGGCCACCCGTACGTGCTGCTCGGGGGAACTGCCGATCAGGTACCGGTCGCCGGTGCAGACCAGGTAGGTCCAGTAGGCGCCGCTCTCCGTGATCAGCAGCCGCCGCAGTGCGGCCAGGGCCCGGGTCCGGTCGAAGTCGCGGATCCGGCCGTGCAGGCTGCGGGCGAGGACGAAGTTCGCGCCCTGCCCTCGCTGGATCTCCTGGCGGGTGAGCGCGTCGACGCCGGCCGCGTACCGGTCGTCGTCGAGGTCGAACCCGGTTTCCTCGACGTGCAGTTCGCGGTCGGGCAGGAGTGCCAGCATCCGCTCCAGCGGCACCGTGTGCTGGGTGTCGATGTCCATGGCCAGCAGCGGGGTGCCGTCGTCGGGAGCCGCGAAGCCTCGTTCGGCGATCTGCCGGTGGGGCACCAGGGCAAGGACCCTGTGCGCCGGTCCGGGACCGTGGCAGGCCGGGGCGGGCTCGTCGTCGAGGCTCAGCTCGGCGAGGGTGGCGGCGGTGCGGAGTGGTCCGCTGACGACGTCCACGGTGCCCGGATGCCCGGCACCCGGCCGGTGCAGGACGGCGAAGGGGGTGCCCGGCGGGGGCAGCAGGGCGGCCGGGCCGCGCGCGTTCTGCGCGGTCTCGCTCATGCGGCGGCCTCCAGGGCCGGCAGCCGCCAGTAGGCGGTCGCCGCGACGGCCTGGACCAGGTTCAGGCGGGGATCGCACAGCGTGCGGTAGGCCGGCCCGGGGGCCGGGGTGAATCCGGCGCCGGTGCACTCGACGATGTCGTCCGGTGAGGCCTCCAGGTGCAGGCCGGCGCTGCGGCCTCCCTCGGCGGAGACGATGTCCACGAACCGGCTGATCTCCGCCATGACGGCGCTGAGCCGGCGTGTCTTCAGCCCGTGCGCGGTGCGTTCCCCGTTGCCGTGCATCGGGTCGCACAGCCACAGCACCGGGTGACCGGCCCGCCGTACCGCGCGCACCAGGGGCGCCAGAGCGTCGACGCGGGAGGCGCCGAACCGGGCGACCAGGGACAGCCGGCCCGGTGAGCGCTCCGGGTCCAGCGCGGTGCACAGGGTGAGCACCTCCTCCACGGTCGTGGTCGGGCCGATCTTGCACGCCACCGGGTTGTCCACTTCCGCCAGCAGCCGTACGTGGGCTCCGTCCGGCTGCCGGGTCCGTTCGCCGACCCACGGCCAGTGGGTGCTGGCGAGGTAGCTGCCGCCCGAGCGGTGCCGGCGCACGAGGGGCAGCTCGTAGTCGAGCAGCAGTGCCTCGTGGCTGGTCCACACCCGGGTCTCGGCGGGCGACCCCTCGCCGCGGCCCAGCCGGTCCAGGGACTCCACGGCCCGGCGGGCGGCCTGGTAGCAGCTCAGGATGCGGGCGGGATCGGGCCGGCGCGCGTCGGCGTCGGGGTGGGGGGCGTTGACCATGGGACCGCGGTAGACCGGCAGCCGGACGCCGTCGTGCAGCTCCTCCGGCTGGGAGCGTGGTTTGGCGTACTGCCCGGCGACACGGCCCACCCGGACGACCGGCCGTCCGGCGCCCGTTCGCACGATGTCGCTGAGGACGTCCAGCATCTCGGCCTTGCGGGCCAGCGGGTCCGGGCCGCACTCGGCGGGGTCCTCCGCGCAGTCACCGGCCTGCAGGACGCACAGTTCGCCTTCGGCGGCGCGGGACAGCAGCCGGCGCAGGGCACGCACGCTGTCGTACGTCACCAGCGGATCCGCGCGGGCCAGTTCGGTGTGGACGAGGGCGAGTCGTCCGGGGTCCGGCCACTGCGGCTGCTGTGCGGCCGGGAGTGCCGCGACGACGGAGGGTATGAGGGTGTCGTATGCGGTGTCGGGGCAGGAGCTCGTTGGCATGGCTGCTGGTGCTTTCGGTGTCCGGCGACCGCTTCGGCGATTGCCGTGGTGGTGGATGGTCGGATCGGCGCCGGCGGCTGCGCGGCGCTGCCGGGAAGGCCCGGGACACGGAAGTCCCCTCAGTCGCCGGTCAGTTCTCCGACGGAGCGGAAGTAGCGGAGCATCCGCGTGATCGCCTGCTCGTCGATGGCGGGCCAGGGCAGTCCGAGGTCCGTCAGCAGGCGGGTGGTGGCGGCGTTGCCGTAGGTGTTGTCGCCCAGTTCCAGGGCGCCCTCGCGGAAGAGGGGCACGGCTGCCGCCAGGGCGTTGCCGCCGGGCCGCCGGGCGGACTCCTCCAGCCGGGCCAGCCAGGTGTCGGCCGGGACGATCTCCAGGCGGTGGCCGTTAGCGCGCAGGGCCGCGTGGACCGGGGTGAAGTCCGATCCGCTCGGGTGGAAGACGTGCAGGGTGCGGTTGTGGGCCGCGGGGTGGCGGGAGAGGGCGACGACGGCGCGGGCGACGAAGTCGACGGGCAGCAGATCGGTGGTGAGGTCCTCGGCCGGCGGGGCCGAGCCGAGTTCGATGAAGCTCTTGATCTGCCGCCACAGGAAGTCGTCGCTCTGGCAGGCGCCTGTGACGCTGTCGCCCGAGATGCGCCCGATGCGGTGGATGGTGACCGGGACGCCGTGGGCGCGGGCCGCGAGAGCGATGCGTTCGGCGACCCACTTGCTCTGGGTGTAGCCGATGCCCAGCCGTTCGCACGCCTCGGGCACGTCGTCCTCGGTGAGGACCGTGCCGTCGGGCGCCTCGTCCGGAGGGAACACGGCGATGGTGGACATGTACTGCACATGCTTGGGCCGGTCCGTCGCGGCGAAACGGACCACGTGGCGGAAGCCGTCCACGTTCGTCGGTTTCACCGAGGCGTACGGCAGCACGAAGTTGATGTGCGCGGCCGCGTGGTAGACGACGTCGACGGTGCCGGCCAGCGCGTCGTACTCCTCACCGGGCAGGCCGAACCCGGGCCGGCTCAGGTCGCCGGGCACGGCGCGCACCCGGTCCCAGTCGATCTGCCCGTCCAGCCGGTAGCGCTCGGCGGTGGCCCGCAGCCGCCCCATGCCGGCCCGTTCGTCCGCCGCCCGCACCAGACAGTGCACCCGGCCGCCGGCCGTCCCGGTCAGCTCCCGCAGCAGGTAGCTCCCGAGGAATCCGGTCGCGCCGGTGAGCAGGACCTCACGGGCCCGGGCGACCGGTGCCGGGGTGCCGGTGACGGCGGGCAGGTCGTCGGGAAGTGTGGCGTCCTCCCGCAGCGCGGCGGGGGCGGTGGTGGGAGCGCCGGGGCCGGAGCGCAGCCGGGCGGCCATGCCCGCGACCGTCGGATTCTCCAGCAGGGCGCGCAGCGAGAGGTCCTGGCCGAACGCCCGGCGCAGCCGATAGACCAGGTCCGTGGCGATGATCGAGTTCCCTCCGACGGAGAAGAAGTCGTCGTCCCTGCCCACGGCGGGCACCTTCAGCACATCCGCCCACTCCCGCGCGATCCGCTGCTCCAGGCCCGGCCTGGGCGGCCGGACGGGTGGCGCGGGCGCGGTCCGTGCCGCGGTCGCCTGTGCCGCGGCCAGGCCGGCGACGGCCCGGCGGTCGATCTTCCCGCTCGGGGTCGTCGGCATGTGTTCCACCGCGACCACCAGCGCGGGCACCATGTAGTCGGGCAGCGTGCCGGACACGGCGCGGCGCAGCTCCGCGGTCTCCCAGGTACGGGAGGTCTCCAGGACGGCCACGAGTCGGCGGTCGCCGGGGGCGACGTCCACGGCGGCGACCGCGCAGGAGGCGACGCCGTCCAGGTCGTCGAGTGCGGCCTCGATCTCGGCGGGCTCGATCCGATAGCCGCGGATCTTGATCTGGTCGTCGGTCCGGCCGAGGTACTCCAGGTCGCCCTCGCTGTTCCAGCGCACCAGGTCGCCGGTGCGGTAAAGCCGGTCGGCCGGGCCGCCGAAGGGGTCCGGGAGGAACCGGCGGGCCGTCTCGTCGGGCCGGTTGCGGTATCCGGGGGACAGCACGGGCCCTCCGATGTACAGCTCGCCGGGGACACCGGGGGGGACGAGCCGCATGTGGGCGTCCAGGACCACCAGCCGCACGCCGTCCACCGGGCGGCCGATCGGCGGCCTGTCGGGCCAGGTCGCGGGCGAGCCGGTGAGCGGGTACCAGCTGGCCAGGTGGGTTTCCGACGGCCCGTACATGTTCACCAGCCGGAGCGCCGGGTGACGGGTGGCGAACTCCCGGATCTGCGGGGAGACGACGAGGGCCTCGCCGACGGAGGTGATCTCGCGCAGGTCGCCCAGGCGCACACCGGCGTCGGTGGCCAGGGAGGCCAGCTGCTGCAGCGCGATGTAGGGCAGGTACACCCGGGTGACACGCCGCTCGGCGAGGAATCCGGCGAGCGCGTGCAGATCTCTGCGCAGTTCCTCGGAGACCAGAACGAGGGTGCCGCCGACGCACAGGGTGCCGAGGATCTCCATCACGGACACGTCGAACGACAGCGACATGTACTGGAGCGTCCGTCCGGTCGCGCCGGCCGGCGAGCAACGGTGCTGGGCCCGCACGAGGTTGGCGACGGTCCGGTCGGCGATGACCACCCCCTTGGGCAGGCCGGTGGAGCCCGAGGTGTGCACGACGTAGATCTCGTCATCGGGTGTCTTCACCCGGCCGAGGCCGGTGGCGGGGGCCGCGGCGATCCGCTCGGCGTGCCGGTCCAGCACGAACAGCGCTTCTCCCGGGGGGAGTTCCCGGGCCAGTGAGCTGTCCGTCACGGTCAGGAAGACCCCGGCGTCGCGCAGCGTGTGGGTGATCCGCCGCCTGGGATAGGACGGGTCGAGCGGTACGTATGCCGCCCCGGTCTTCAGGATGGCGAACAGGGCGACGACCATGTCGTGGGAGCGCGGCAGGCAGATGCCGACCCGGGTGCCGGCCGCCGCGCCGGACGCGCGCAGCACGTGGGCGAGCCGGTTGGCGCGCTCGTCGAGTTCGCGGTACGACAGGGTGGTGTCGCCGTCCTCCAGCGCCACCGCGTCGGGGGTCGCCCGGGCCTGGGCCTCGAACAGTTCCATGACGGGTGCGTCGTGCACGGCGTGCGCGGTCCGGTCCCCGCGGACCAGCACCGACCGCCGCTCCTGCGCACCGAGCGCCTCCAGTTCGTGCAGGGACGCGTCGGGACGCCGGACGAACTGCTCCATCAGGTGCCGTAGCCGGTCGCCCATGGCCCGTACCGTCGGCTCGTCGAAGAGGTCCGCGTCGTACTCGATCAGGCCGTGCAGGCCCTCGGCGTCCCGCTCGAAGACCAGGGACAGGTCGTACTTGGCGCCGTGCGCGGCCCCGCGCTCGATGCGCAGTTCCGTGTCGCCGTGGGAGATCCGTCCGGCGCCGCCCTGGGTGAGCACGAGCATGGTCTGCACGAGCGGGGTGTAGCCGCTGCTGCGCGGCGGCTGCAGACGCTCGACAACCTTGTCGAAGGGCGCCCACTTGTGCCGCAGCGCCTCGCTCACCTCCTCCCGCGCCCGGCGGAGCACGTCCCGGACGGTCATCCGGTCGTCGATCTCCTGCTGAAGGACGATCAGGTTGACGAAGTAGCCGATCAGCTCGTGGGTGGCCGGGTCGTCGCGGAGCGAGACGGGGCTGCCGATCAGCACGCGCCGCTGACCGGTGTGGCGGGAGAGGAAGACCGCGTACGCGGCGACGAGGGCCATGAACAGGGTCACCCCCTCGGCCCGGGCGAGCGCCTCGAAGTCGTCGGCCGCGGCGGCCGGCACGTGCAACGGGACGGTGCCGCCCCGGTGTCGTTTCACCGGGGGGCGGGGCCGGTCGGTGGGCAGGTCGAGCACCGGGAGTTCCCCGGCGAGCCGGGCGGCGAAGTGGTCGAGGGAGCGGGTGAGGGCCTCGTGGTTCATCAGCTCCCGGTACCACTGGCTGAAGTCCCCGTAGGTGGGCCGCAGCGGGTCGGCCTCGACGGGCAGACCGCGGCCGAGGCGGTCGTAGGCGTCGAGGAGTTCCCGCAGGAAGACACCGGCGGAGGCGGCGTCGGAGGCGATGTGGTGGATGTTGCAGATGACGGCCGACCGGTCCGCGGGACCGAGCGCGCACGTCACGGCGATGACCGGCCCGCGGGCCAGATCGAGGCGGAGATTGGCCACCCGGTGGACGAGGGCGTCGAGTTCCTTGTCGTCGCCGTAGCGGGCGACCTCGAAGACGACCGCGTCGTCGTCCTGCGAGACGTTCTGCCGGAGCGTGCCGTCGCTCAGGGCGTAGGTGGTGCGCAGGACCTCCTGGCGGCGCAGCATTCCGCGCACGGCCGCGTGCAGGCGGTCGGGACTGGCTGAGAACGGCAGCCGGACGAAGAAGGGGCCGTTGTAGGCGGCGGGGTTGGGCAGGTACTGGTCGATCAGCCAGATGCCGCTCTGCCCGAAGGACGCTTCCACCGCCCGGCCGTCGCGGGGGGCGAGCCCGGCGCGCAGTTCCGGGATCCGGGGGGCGCCGCGCCGGTCGTCCAGTCGCGCGGCCACGTCGGCGACGGTGGCACCGGCCGCCAGCTCCGCGCCGGTCATCTCGACCGCGAAGACGGCGGTCAGCGTGGTGGCGAGGTCGTCGAGCAGGGCCGGGTGTGCGCACCGGTCGGCTAACGGTTCGTGCGCGGTGAGGTCGGCGCTGCCGAGGGTGGTCCGCGCAAGGTCGAGTACGGCGGTTCGGAGGGGGGAGTTCACCGGTCGTTGTCCTCTGCAGAGATGCCCCGGCCGCCGGCGACGGGCGCCGCACGGCCGCAGCCGGATAACGCCTACTGGGTCTGTGCGGCGGGGTTGCGCCCGGTGTCCCGTGACTGCTCGACGAAGCGCGCCAGCTGCTCCACCGTGCCGTGCCGGAAGACGTCCTCGGTGCTGACCTCCACACCGAAGATCTTCTGCAGCCTGGAGGCGAGCTGGACGAAGTGCAGGGAGTTCCCGCCGTGGCCGAGGAAGGAGTCGGTGGTGGTGAAGTCCTCGGCGCCGGAGATGTCCTTCCACGCCTGGAGTACGACGGTCTCGAGCGGGTTCTGCATGGCTGTGTGGCCTTTCTTCGGGTTGCGGGAGGTGTCCGACGGGTCCGTGAGGGCGGACTGGTCGATCTTTCCGTTCGCGTTTCTCGGCAGGTCGCCGAGGTGGTGGAACGCGGAGGGGACCATGTAGGAGGGCAGTTGGTCTCCCAGGCGGCGTGCCAGGTCGGCGCCGTCCAGCGGCCGTCCGTCGACCGTGGTGTAGAAGGCGGTGAGCGACTTCTCCCCGGCGCCCTCCGGGAACGCCTTGACCACGGCGTCGCCGATCCCGTCGAGAGCGCGCAGGGCGAGGGTCACCGCGGTCAGTTCGACGCGGTAGCCGCGGATCTTGACCATGCTGTCGGCGCGGCCGATGAGGACGATGTCACCGTCCTCGGTGGCGCGGGCCAGGTCACCGGTCAGGTAGCGCGGCCGTCCGTCCGGCCCGGTGACGAACTTGCGGTCCGTGAGTTCCGGGTCGTTCACATAGCCCTGGGCGAGTCCGAGCCCGCCGATGACGAGCTGTCCGGGCGTTCCGGGCGGGCAGGGCCGCAGCGAGTCGTCAAGTACCTCCAGGGTGACCCCGGGCAGGGGGCGGCCCACCGGCACCCGGTTCTCGCGGGTGACGTCCCCGGCACCGTGGATGGGGTACAGGGCGGTGATGGAGGAGTTCTCGGTGCAGCCGTAGCCGTTGTAGATGACCGCGCGCGTCGACCGTGCCGCGCGGCTGAGGTGCTCCGGCGACGGAAAGTCGCCGCTGAGCAGGATCGTCCTGAGGCCCCGCAGGCATTCCGGCTCCTCGTCCACCAGGAGGTTGAACAGACCGCAGGGCAGCGACAGCGCGGTGACGCCGTGCCGGACGATGGCGTCCTTCAGGGCCGGGAGGCTGGGCAGCCCCTGGGGCATCACGACGAGTCGTGCGCCGTGCAGGAAGGCGAGCCAGATCTCGATGGTGGACGCGGCGAAGGAGAACGCCGCGGACTGGACCAGGCAGTCCTGCGGGCCCATGCGCAGGTCCCCGCTGTACGGACCGAGTCGGGCCAGCCCGCGGTGGGCGATGCGGACGCCCTTCGGCCGGCCGGTGGATCCGGAGGTGAACATCAGGAACGCGGTGCCGTCCGGATCGGACACGGCGGGCAGCGCGGCGCCGTCGTCCGGTTCCGCGGCCGTGGTGAGCTCCTCGACCGGTATCCACAGCGGTGCGCCGGGAACACCGGCCGCGACGCCCGGTGTTCCCGCATCGTGCACGACGGCACGGGGCGCTGATTCGGCCACCACGCGGGAGACGAACGGCGCAGGGTGGTCCGGGTTGACCGGCACCACGCAGGCGCCCGCCTTGAGGACGCCGAGCATGACCGCGTAGAGGTCGGGAGACCGGCGCAGATACACGCCGACCCGGTCACCGGGCACCACCTTGCGGGCGCCCAGCCCGCGGGCCACGCGCTCGGCGCGCTCGTTCAGTTGCCGGTAGGTCACGGTCTCCGTGCCGGAGACGAGAGCGACCTGGTGACCGGCGGTCCGCACCACGCGGTCGAAACCCTCGGTGAGGGTCAGGGGAACAGCGGATCGCGCCTCGCCTGATGCATTCTCCGTGAGCACACGTGCTCCTTGCCTCGCTGGCGGATGGCCACGGGGCGTCCACAGCGAGGAGCACATCCGACGTCCAGTGACCGGCTTTTCAAGGAATAAGCACAAATCAACCGAAAGGTGATGGTTGCTGTTCGGAAATCACGTTAGGTCGGTGCTCTTCGGCGTGTCAACCCCGATCTTGAGGCTCCGGACCGGCGCACCGCCCACGCCGGAGCTGCCACTACCCCCGCTCTTCGCGCCCATGCCTGGGCTACCGGCCCCGAACAGAGGGAATTTCGCAGCCGTCGCCGCCGCCGGACCCATGACCGGCACGGCGAACCCTGGCGCCGGGGAGCGCGTTTTCAGCCACCTGTTCACCGTGGGCAAAGCAAACGAGTTACTGACGATGCGTCAACCACTGGTTAACCGGAATAAATCAGTCCGCCCGATGGGAGGAGCCGGAGCGCCGCGCGGCGCGCGTCCGGTCTCGATGGCGCTCACCAGAGATCATCGAACAGATGTTTTCCCCATGGAAATAACTGTTGCGCGAGGGATCGCCTCACCGAGTGGAGCGGTAGACGCTGCCACCCCCGGATCGTTGATAATGGGTAACCAATAGGAGGTCGCCGTCGGCCCGCTCCCGCCCCGAGCCGGCCATGGCGCCTCGTCCCCGACCTGATCATCCGAGGGCGTTGATGACCCGAACCGACAGCCCACGAAGCGCCTCCGAGACCTCGGCCGTGCCAGGCGAACTCGAGGACGCGCTTTCCCACTTGCAGTGCATCCTGGTCGCCCGCCGCACTCGCTCGAATCCGGAAGGCGTCACCTGGCAGCAGTACGACGTCCTGGAGCTGTTGCGCATCCGCGGCCCCATGACTCCCTCGGTGCTGAGTGCCTCGCTGGGGGTGTCACGGGCGACCACGTCCAAGGCACTGCGCGTCCTCAAGGACCTGGAGCTGGTCGGCCAGCGGACGCTCGGCGAGGACCGGCGTGAACTCACCACCTCGCTCACACCGGCCGGCGAGGCCTTCCTCACCCGCGTCGCCGAGCAACGGCGTGAGAACGCCCGCATCGTGGAGGCCGCACTGAGCCCGGGTGAGCGGGCGATGTTCGTCGAGCTGTGCCACAAGGTCGCCGGCGCCCTGGAACCGCACCTCGAACCGGTGGAGGCGCGTCCCTGAGCCGCGGGCCGGGGTGCCGGCCGCGCGGCGCCGCCGGCGTGGGTGGTACCGCCTCGGCCGGGCCAGGCAGGCCCCGCCCGTCCGGGCCCCCCGGCGTGCGCGGCGGCACCACCCGGGGTCCGTACCCACCGGACCTGCTGGTGAGCGCCGTACGGCGGTGCGACGCGCTGTCCGGCCGAGGAGCCGGCGCTGCCGCGCGGGCTCGCACACCACGGCCTGCCCGGACCGCGGCGTGACGTCGCGGGCCCCGCCCTTCATCGCCCCGTTCAGGGTGTCCGCGACCGGTGCGCCGCGGGGCCTGCCCGGCGCCGCCCCCGTAACGCGCCGCCCGTTCGCCGGCAGCGGACGGAGCTACGGGATCGCCGCGGGTCACCGCCCGCCCGGCGGGTTCTCGCACACCGGGTGCGGGTGGAAGTCGTCGAGCGCAGCCCGGCCGGGACGGGGTCCGTGCCCCGGCACAAGCGGTGGATCGGTCAGCAGACGAACGGGATCTTGATGCTCCACCGCGGGCTGGTACGCGACCACGAGCACCGGCCCGCCCGGCCGGGTCCCGGGGGTACCGGGCGATGAGCGACCGGATGTCGAAGATGCCCACCGGCACCTCCACGCCCGCCTGGCGCGGAGCATGACCGGCGGGGAGCTGACGTTGGGGGCGCGGCCGGCGCGGCTGGAGGAGCGGGACCGGGAGATCGCCGAGCAGGCCGAAGGGGCCGCGGAGAGCACCGCGGAGCCGACCGCACTGCTGGACGGGTTCGACACCGCCGCCGAGGAGATCCGGATCACTCGCAAGACGCTGCTGGAGCTGCCCGATCCGCCACTGCCCGTGCCGCCGGCCGCGAAGCTGCCGGACCATCCGGCCTACCGGCAGATCAGCTCCGTCGCGCCGATGAGCGGAGCGGACACGTCTGCCGGCCCGCCGGGAAAACCCGTTGCGAGTGACCCGCGTCGGATGTCTGATGGGTCGGCCACCGACCAGGGAGGGAACATGAGGGCGTCGCTGCCCACCCCCTCGTTGCACACCGCTCGCCTTCGACTGCGTGCCTTCGAAGACGCGGATGCGGACGACCTCTTCGCACTGCAGAGCAGCGCCCACATCCTGCGTTACTGGGACTCGCCACCGTGGACCGAACGCTCGCGCGCCGAGAAGTTCATCACTGCTTGCCGGCGGATGGAACAGGAGGGCACCGGGGTACGGTCGGCCGTGGATCGTGTCTCCGACGGGGCGTTCATCGGCTGGTGCACCCTGAGCAGTTGGAATCCGGACTTCCGCAGCGCGTCGCTCGGCTACTGCTACGACGATGCGGCGTGGGGCCAGGGCTACGCGACCGAGGCCGCGCGCGCTCTGCTGGGGTGGGCGTTCGACACGCTGGACCTGAACCGCGTCCAAGCCGAGGTCGATACGCGCAATGTGGCTTCTGCCCGCGTGCTGGAGAAGCTCGGCTTCGTGCGTGAGGGGACGTTGCGGGAGGACTGCGTCGTCAACGGCGACGTCTCCGACTCGTGGGTCTACGGGCTGCTCAGGCGGGAGTGGCAGCCGTCGTCCGAGCCGGTTCCCGAGGCCGTAGCCACCGAACGATCATGTCAGTAGCCTGGGCTTCATATGCGCCTTACTGTGGAGGGCTTCTCGCATGACCACCTCGTTCGTCCGTCCCGAACCGCCGTATTACGCAGTGATCATCACCACCCGGCCGGCCGCGGATCTCGAGGGCTACGCGGCGATGAGCGAGCGCATGGCCGAACTCGGTGAGATGCAGCCCGGCTATCTCGGCCGCGAGTCACTGACGGACGAGGACGGCCGGGACCTCGTCGTCATCTACTACGCCGACGAGGCGTCGATAGCGGCATGGAAGGCTCACCCCCAACATCTCGAGGCGCAGCGGCTCGGACGTGAACGCTGGTACTCCTCGTACAGCGTGGAAGTCGCGCGGGTGGAGCGCGCCTACGCCTTCAGTCGCGACTGAGGGCGGGATCCCGAGTGCCGGCTGACGCCGGGCCCGTGGGCAGGGGTCGCGGTCCTGCGCGTTGCCTCCCCGGATCTTTCCGTCGTGGGTCCCTACGAGTCGCAGGGCAGGGTTCCGCGGATGCCGCCTCATGCCGGGGTCTTGTACAGCTCGCTGACGTTCGGGCGGGCTGCCGGGCGGTGATGGGCGGCGGGGCCCTGCGCGAAGGCTCGTAGGGCGTTCTCCGTGGTGCGGGTCACGAAGGTGCGGGTACGGGCATCCATTCCGTGGTCGCGGCCACCGTCGGGGGTGCCGGCCATGAGGGCCTCCACCCAGCGCATGGTGCCGGTGGCGAACACGCCCGCGCCGCTGGCAGCCGTGTAGTAGGCCGAGTCGCTGTGGCTGCGGCGGCCACCGCACACCAGGGGAGAGTGGGCCGTTATCTCCAGCGGCTCGGGGACGGGGGCAGCAGGTGTGACCCGGTCGTATTCGACGCCGACCAGGTGGTCGAAGCCGTCGCCGGGCCGTACGCCCGTTCCTTCGTAGAGCCAGTGGTCCGCCGCGTGGACGACGTACGGCGCGTCCGTCGGGTAGCCCTCGTAGAGCACTCCGGTGAGGGAGGACTCGGGGTCCGGTGCCGGGGCCTGGCGGAAGTCGGTGGTCACCAGGGCGGGCTGGGTGGTGTAGAAGGGGTCGTCCTGGGCGGAGGACTTGTAACAGACCACCGTACGGTCCGGCTGCGTGTGCCCCTGCTCGAGGCGGACCCGGCGGAAGCAGGTGTTGGCGCCGAGGAAGAGCACGTTGGTGCCGGTGTCGCGGGCCTTGGTGACATTGCGGCGCTGCTGTGGGGTCCAGTACTCGTCGTGCCCGAGGCAGACGACTGTGGCAGCGCCGTGCAGGACCTCCGGGTCGCGGTGTACATCGGTTCCGGTGGTGTAGGCGAGGGGTATGCCGAGCCGTTCCGCCAGCACCACCGCCGCCCGTTCGTACACCATGAACTTCTCCGCGCCGTCGGCGTCGTAGGGCCGGTCGAAGCTGACGGCCAGGGAACGGGTGGCGTACGCGCCGGAGGCACCGGCGTAGAGGCTGTAGCCGCCCCACCGGTTGTAGGCCTGCCAGGTGGCCGGGGCGTGGATCAGGACGGTTCGGCCGGTGCCCTGCGTGGAGCGCACGATCAGCGGGATGTAGCGCTGGTGGCCGCTGTCCGCCTCCAGCCGCAGCAGATACGCGCCCTCCGGCCACCCGGCCGTGCCGAAGGTGAGCGTGCGCGGCCACTGCGCGCGCACGGTGCGGGTCTCCGGCAGGAAGCGGGGTTCCGGCTGGACGCGCCCGCGTATGCGCTCGGACGACCACACGAGGCGGGCCTGGCTGCCGCCGTACCAGCCGACGCGGAAGGCCGAGACCCGGAAGGACGACGCGGTCGTCGAGACGTACAGGCCGCACTCCTCGCCCGGCGTCACGCTCACCCGGTCCGCGTAGCCGGCGACGGCTTGGGCAGGACCCCGGGACGTGATACGCCAATCGGGTGTCCCCGGCCGGTCCCGTTCCGTTTCCGGCCGGTGGGAGAGGGTCGTCCGGTGGTGCCCGCGCGCGGGAGTGGCCGCGTCGCAGGCCGCGGCCGTCACCGAGGCCATCCCGAGGCCGGCGCACGCTCGGAGAAAGCGCCTGCGTCCCGGCCGCCCCGCGTGTGCCGTCCCGTGGTCCGGACCCCCTTGCCGGGCAGGATCCCTCACCATAACGCCTCCCGTGGTCGGGGCTCGCGCGTCATCCGTCTGTCCGGGCCAAGGTGACACAGCCATGCGGGCCGCGCGCTCTGCTCCCGGGCGCTGGGCGTCACCGGGGGCCGCGGGCGGCGGCGCCCGTGCCACCGCCTGGACCATCCAGACCGTCCGGCGCCGGTGCGCCGGACGATTCCGCGGCGGTTTCCTGAGCCGCGCACGGCTGTCATTCGCTGGGCGGTACGGGGTCCTGGGTCCGCCGCAGGGGTGTCGGTCAGGCGGATGGGGTGGGGCCGGCGGGAGGCATCCCGCCAGCGGCCCGGCCCGGGGTGGAAGGCGTCGGACAGGGGGGACGCCGCCCGGTCTTGGGCCGTGTCCTATGTGGTGAGGCGGACGAGGCGCTTGTAGCAGCAGAGGGCTGCGGCGAGGCCAAGAAAGGCCAGGTAATTGCGGGGATTGCATTCGTAGCGGGGGCTGAGTCGGCGGTAGCCGGACGGCCACGCCCCTCGCCGGTCGACCGGGGCCGGGCCGGCTCAAAGCACCGTCTGATCACCGACGGGCACGCAACCCCGCTCGCGGTCCTGCTGACCGGCGGCAACCGCAACGACGTCACCCAGTTGCTGCCTCTGCTCGACGCGGTCCCACCGGTTCGCGGTCGGGTCGGTCGGCCCCGCCGCAAGCCGGACTCGCTCTTCGCCGACCGCGGCTACGACCACGTGGCTCCCCATCCGCTGGGAACGACGAGCCGACATCCACGAAGCCTTCCTCGCACTCGCCTGCTGCCTGATCACCCACCGACAACTCAGGTCATTATGTTGGCCGTTGTTACTCGCAAAGCCGCTGTCCGTCTTTCGTGCTCCTACCGGACCAGAGGGAACTTCCTTGCGCAATCAAGGACTTCCAGGATCTGTTCTGCTTAAAGGGCATCTCGAAGATCTGGGAGAACAGCCACGCCCCGAGCACCGAAACCGGCAAGGCCAGGACAAGCGTGAACCAGAATGTGGGCAGACCGGGCGACACGAAATGCGGGGCTACTCGGCGAATCACGGCCATGACGATCGGCAGATGGATCAGGTAGAGACTGTAGGAGAAGCTACCGAGGCTCTGAATGGGGCGCGTGGTCAGGAGCCACACGAGGATGGCGGGCCTGCCGGTGGCAACCGCGGCGAGCAGCATCGTCATGGCGGGAGCGATGGCGAGATCCACCCAGAAGTAGTGGTTCACCGTCCAGACGGAACCCTGGATGAGGCCGAGAGCCAGGACGGGCAGAGCGGCCAGTCCGGCGAACCATGCCCACGGCAGGCGTTGGACTCGTTCCGACGCGACAACCACCCCTGCGCCGATCATGCCGGCAACGAATACGGGAGCGAGATGTGGAGCGAGCCAGTTGTTGCCCTCCACGGGAGATGCGTCAGCCGCCATCAGCCCACGGGCGATCACCGGTAGTGTCACGCAGGCGATCAGTACCGTCGCGCTCAACCGCCGCCGCACGAAGAGGAAGAGCGGGAAGAGTAAATAGAGTTCGGCCTCCACTCCGATCGACCAGAACGCGCCGTTCGGTGTGGGAGCGGTGAACATGTCTTGGGCAACGAGGCCGTACACCAGGATTGACGCGCCGGTCGGTGATCCGTAGTGCGAAGCCGACACCACGAACCAGGAAATGATCAGGCTCATGGCCAGCGCTGCCCAATACGGAGGCAGGATCCGCCAGGCGCGCCGGCGCAGGAACTCGCCGACGCCACCCGACCGCCAGTCCTGACGCGCTGGGGAGATCGCCAGGGAGAAGCCGGACAGCACCAGGAAGAAGACGACGGCGAGGCGCCCGAACTTCAGCCCGTCTAGCCACGCAGGCGCGGAACTGTCGGGATAGCCCGGGAAGGTGTACAACCAGCAGTGGAACAAGACCACATACAGTGCCGCGAGTCCACGGAGCCCATCCAGACCCGGTACTTGCCGACGGACGCGTGTCCGGCTCGTCCTCTCCTCCTGTCCCGCCGGGGCGGCTTCATCGAGAGCACTGCTGACTGGACGGCTCGAATCCACTGAAATCGTTCGACCCTTTCTATAGGCACCGTGTACCACACCACCAACGTCTCGGCGGTACGCCGCACGATGCAACCCGCGACCGGCGCGTGCCCGCCGACCCGTTTCCCTGGCAGTACGCCAGGCGGCACGGTGCCGCCCGCAGTGACTGGTACGTAGCGTCCGGCCGGGCAGTTCAAATCCAGGCCCACATGATCCTCGCGTCGCCGGGAGTGGACCTGCGCTCGTGCAGAGGGGTTTCCATCCGGGCCACAAGAACAAGCCAGGGGAACGCTCCCTGGAGCCGGTCCACCCGATGAGCGGTGATCAGCAGCAACGCCTCTGGGGACACAATCGGCGTACCTCATCGAGTAGTTACTTCCAGCCCAACTGCTCGATGGATCTAGCGAACCGCCGCTCACAGTTGGTTGAGTACTACCAGCGATGTCAACACAATCCCATGTAAGGAAACTTGCCATGCGCACAACAAACATAAAAAGGGCACTGCCCGTCATCCTCACCGGCGCGCTGCTGGCGGTGGCCAGTCCGGTGATCGCTCACGCGCAGTCGTCGCAGGGCAGTGACCCCAAGTCGTCCGAGATCAAGACCGGGTATTCGCACCTGAAGAACCTAAAGTCCGGCAAGTATCTGCAGGCTGCGAGCACCGCCAACGGCGCCAAGGTCACCCAACAGACCTACGACGGTCCCAGCACCTTGCAGCAGTGGGACATCTACACGTTCGACGGCTACTACACGTTCGAGAACGTCGCCGCCGGCAGAAACCTCGGCATCGACGGTGCCAGCACGTCGGCCGGGGCGGCGGCCATCATCGCAAACGGGTCCAGTGACCTCAATCAGGACTGGGCGGTGGACTGGACCGTCTACGACGGGGACTACTTCGCGCTGAAGAACCGCAAGAGCGGTCTGTGCCTGGGCATTTCTGGCGCCAGCACCGCCAACGGTGCACAGGCCGCCCAGTTCAAGTGTGACGGATCAGCCAACCAGGGCTGGGCCTGGTGATGCAACGAGCCGATCGCCATGGGTTCGGGTTCGCGGCTTTGTCGACGTCGTCCAGCGGTGGGGGGCCAGTCGGCTCGCTCCAGCCGAGTTGAACTTCCCTGGTGAACACGAGAGACCTCTGCCTCGGCCTCCTGGGCGCGAGCACCTGCGGCGGCGCGCGGTCACCCGAATGCTCCGGCGTGCTCCCGACTGAGGAGCTCCTGGCCTTGGCTTGAGCTGTTCCGGGTATGCGCCGCCGTGGTGCCCCGGCCTTCCCCGGTCTGGGCGCAACGGCTTGTTCCCGGAGCCGGCGACCTGTGGATGGGAGGCCGCCGCCGACGCTGGAACGAGCCGAGCTCGTCGGGGAGGTCCCGCCAGGGCGAGTTGGTGCGGTACTTCCACGCGATGAGGGCCGACCGACCCGACCGCCAACCGGCGGCACCGCGTCGAGCAGGGGCAGCAGCTGGGTGACGTCGTTGCGGTTGCCGCCGGTCAGCAGGACCGCGAGCGGGGTTGCGTGATCGACCGTGCTCTGGACGCCGGTGCGGTGGGGGTTGCCGATCGCCGAGTGCGGCGCGCAGCTGGGCCACGGGGTCGACGTCGGCGGCGGTGACTGGCCCCCCGTACGCCAGAGCACGATGGGTTGTGCAGGCCGGGTCACCGCAGGGTGAAGCGAAAGGAGCCGCCACTGCCTCCCAGTTGGAGCCACAGGTGCTCGGGCTGTCGTACCAGGTTCAGGGCGATGGCGGAGCATCCCGGGCAGCGGGCGGTCAGCCCCGGCTGGGGTCCGTAGACGTGGAGTTGGGCCGTCGTCGACGGGATACGGCAGGTGGGGCAGAGCCACAGGGCCGTGGTGGGGTCGACGGCGAGGACCTCCGACAGCGGTCCGGCCAGTGCGTTGCCGTCGAGGTGACGAGGGGGATGCTGGTGCACAAGGACTCCTGGACATCAGGGCTGGACGGCGATGGGCTCAGCCGAAGCGTTCCGTTCGGATGTGGTCGGCCGGATACCCCGCGGCGATGAGCAGGCCGGCGACATGTTCGACGAAGCCGGTCGGACCGCAGACGTAGCAGCGGGTCCGGTCAGGGGGGAGCAGGCCGTCCAGATCGCGAGCGGTGATGCGTCCGGCCGGGCGGTCTGCGCCCTCCGGCGCCCGCCGGGTGTACACATAGCGCGTCCGGACGGTCCTGTCGCGGTCCAGTTCCGCCCGGTACCAGATCTGGTCGGGATCGCGTACGGAATAGACCAGGGCGAAGGCGGTGTCCGTCTCCGCCGCCTGCCGCTGTCTGAGCATCGCCATGAGGGGGACGATGCCGGATCCCCCGGCGATCAGCAGCACGGGCTCGCGGTTCTCGGGCCGCCACACGAACCAGCCGCCCAGCGGCCCCTTGACCTCGACCTGCGCACCGAGAGGCAGGGTGTCCGCGAGATAGGGCGACACTTCGCCGCCGGCTACCGCCTGCACGCCCAGCTCGATGGCGCCGTCGCGCGGGGGTCCGGCGAGGGAGTAACTGCGTACGGCCTGGTAGCCGTCGTCAGCGGTGAGCCGTACGTCGACATGCTGCCCCGGCAGGTGCCCGGGCCAGCGTGGCACAGCGAAGCTGAGCGAGCGGCCGGTCGCCGTCAGGTCCGTACGACGTACGAGACGGGCCGGCTGCCAGCCGTTCACTGGTCGTCCCAGTGACGCTGCTCGCGCCAGGGGTCGCCGTAGTTGTGGTAGCCGGCCGTCTCCCAGAAGCCCGGCTCGTCCTGCAGCGTCAGCCGTAGCGTCCTGACCCACTTGGCCGACTTCCAGAAGTACAGGTGCGGAATCACCAGTCGGGCGGGCCCGCCATGTTCGGGTGACAGCGGATAGCCGTCGTAGGTGTGCGCGAGCCACGCCTTGCCGTCGGTGAGGTCCTCCAGCGGCAGGTTCGTGGTGTAACCGTCGTACGACTCCGCGACCACGAAGTCCGCGGCGGTCTCGACCTCGTCGAGGAAGACGTCCAGGGAAACGCCGCGCCAGGTCGTGTCGAACTTCGACCACCGCGTGACGCAGTGGATGTCGACGGTGGGCTCCTCCTGCGGCAGAGCCATCATGTCCGCCCAGGTCCAGGACCGGCTCTGCCCGTCCTCACTGGTGACGGTGAACGACCACGTCTCGGTCGGCACGTGCGGGGAGGGGCCGGCGGACAGTACGGGGAACGATTCCGTCGGATACTGCCCCGGAGGCAGCCGATCCTCGAATCGATGCGTGCGCCCCTGGAATCCAGGAGAGAAATTGCCCATGCCCGTCTATTCCTCCCGTTCCGGTTCGGATCTCGCCCGCCGCGCATCGAGGTCGGCCTGCGGAATATCATCGGCGAGGACCGGTAGTGGGTCGACCCACGACGCGAGCGGGTCGCGTGTTTCTTTCATGGCGTGCACTCCTGGACGTGCACGGTTTGCGGTTTCTCAGTCCTCTGTCCGCTCACACGTGTGCGCTGATGGTGCGCGGCCATGAGCCGCGCACCTGCACCCCTTCCATGGCGTGCGGACTGACCCGGCGCTACTTGGTGGTGGCCTCGATGGCCTCTTCGATCAGGGCCACGACGCGCTCAGGGTGGGCGAGCATGACGAGGTGGGAGGAGTCGACCTCGATGGTCGTCATGCCGGCTCGCTTGTAACCGAAGCGCTCGACATCAGGGTTGATGGTGTGGTCCGAAGAAGAGACCAGGCCCCAGGACGGCTTGGTCTTCCACGCCGCGGCCGGAGCGGCGTCCGCGAAGGCCTGCGCGGCCAGCGGACGCTGGGACACAGCCAGAACGGCCGCCAGGTCGGGGTCGACATCGGCGGCGAAGATGGCCGGGAACTTGTCGGTCTCCACCGACACGTCGGTGCCCGGCGTGTCCGAACCCTCGATCGGGAAAGGCGTGTAGACAAGGGCCGCCGCCAGATCGGAGTCGGGGAACTTCCCCTGCAGCTCCCCCAGACTCTCACCCTCCTCCAAAGCGTAACCGGACAGATAAACCAGCGCCCGGACGTTATCCTCCACACCGGCGACCGTGATGACGGCACCACCGTAGGAATGGCCGACCAGGATCACCGGTCCCTCGATCTGACGGATGACCGAGGCGACATAGGCGGCGTCCCCGATCAGACTGCGGTTCGGCACAGCCGGAGCGACAACCTTCAAGCCACGTTTCAGCAGCTCGGGAATGACACTGGCGTAACTGGAAGCGTCGGCGAACGCCCCGTGTACCAGGACGACAGTCGGACTCTCGGAACGGGACATGACATCTCTTTCGCTCAGTGATTCAGGACCTGGTCGTAGAACCCGACCAGGAGAGTCTGACGCGCTGTGCCCATCAGCCGGTAGCTAGTCGGCTTCTCGCCGGCGCGAAATCGCAGGGGGACGGAAAAATCCCGGAAAGCGTCATCGACAACCAATACGAACACGAACGACACTAGAGCAAAATCAAGGCCGGACTTGCCCGTGTGTGCACACGCTCGGGTCCAGGGGCGCCCTACCGGGGCCGCGGGGTCTGGTGTCCAAGGCGGCGGGTAAGCATCAACGGCCGTCCTTCGGCCGCTCCCCGGGGCGGCCGACCGCGTGGGCTACCGGATCGAATCGATCGAGCCGGCAAGGGCCGGCGGTACCGATCGGCTCGTCGCGGTGGGGCGCGGCCTGTTCGCGACGTTCCCGACCGATCCGGTCCGAACATCGTGGAACTGCCGGGCGGACCGGGTATCCGCCTCGTCCACGCCGTGCGCGGCGGCGGCAAAATCCACGTGGCATCCGACGGGTCGGCATTGTTCGCCGGCTCGGCCGTCGGCTTCGATGACGGGCTCGGCGCGTTCCGCGAGGCGTGCGTAACCCCGTCGAGAAGGTGGAGCCCTCGCGTGGGGGTGCGAGCGAGTGATCCGGCGGCACGCTTGCGACCGATTCCGCCCAGCCGTGGTCGCCGCAAGGCGAAGGGAACGGACGTCGGACAGATGCTTGCCGCGCCCACTCCCGGCGCTGGAAGTGGGCGCGGCTTGAGTGGCGGCACCGGTTGAGCCGAGGCCGCCGCGGTGGTCGGCCTCCAGCGTTCAACCGGCACATCCATGAACCCCTCGCAAGAGGGGCAGAGCCACCCTGACCTGTAGCAAGTCCGTCGGTCCAGGCCCGGACACCGCCTCCCTGGTCATGCCTCCTACGGCATCGGAGCGGGCCGTTCCCCCGAACCGCGGACGATCAGGCGGGTGGGAACGGTGATGCTGCGGGCGCGGGAGCGGTCGCCGTCCAGACGGGCCAGGGCGGTGGTCGCCGCCGTTCGGCCGATCTCTTCGGGGTTTTGTGCGACGACGGTCAGGGCCGGTTCGAGTGCCTCGGCGAGTTCCACGTCGTCGAAGGCGATGACGGCGACGTCCTTCCGTTTGGTGCGGGCGAGTTCGGTGATGATGCCCAGGGCGACAATGTTGTTGCCGGCGAACAGGGCGGTGGGAGGATCCGCCAGGCTCAGGAGCCGGGAGGTCGCGGTGGAGGCCCCGTGCTGGTCGTGGGCATCGGTGACCAGGGAGCGGTCGTACGGGATGTCGGCTTCCTGGAGGGCCGCGCGGTATCCGGCCAGGCGCTCGCGCCGGGTGTAGAGCTTGGTGGGGAGGTCGCCGACGAAGCCGATGCGGCGGTGGCCGTGGGCGATCAAGTGGGCGACGCCGTCGTGGGCGCCCGCGCGGTTGGAGCTGACGACGCTGTCCGTGGACAGGCCCACGCCCGGACGGTCGAGGAAGACGACGGGCAGGCCCGCGGCGCGGTGGGTCTTGAGGTGGGAGTGGTCGGCGCCGACGGACGGCACGACCATGAGGATGCTGACGCGGCGGGCGAGGAACTTGTCCGTCAGGGCGCGTTCGCGGTCGGGGTCGTCTGCGGAGGAGCCCATGAGCAGGGTCAGTCCGCGGTCGCGGACGGTGTCCTCGATGCTGCGGGCCACGGCTCCGAAGAAGGGGTTGCCGAGGTCGGGGATGACCAGGCCGATGGTGGTGTCGGGTCCGCCGACACGGATGTTGCGTGCCATGAGGTTCGGCTGGAAGCCGAGCTTGGCCACGGCGGCGAGCACCTGTTCCCTGGTCTGGGCCGAGGCGGGCCCGTCCTCGTTGAGGACGCGGGAGACGGTCTTGGCGCTGACGCCCACTTCTCGGGCGACGTCGGCCAGGGTGGGCCTGCGGTTCGCTGCCATGGAGGAACGCTCTCCTGTGCTCGTCGGTTCCGGCCGCGGCCTCGGCCGGATTCCGTCGAGCGTCGAGTGATGTGGTCAGGTGGCCTGGACTCCCGCGGCCTTCGCCGCTTCGGAATCCGCTACGACAGTATCTCCGGCCGCGTCCACGGTGAGTGCGCCGGTCATGATGGCGACGACCTCCGCCATGGAGTAGTCGGAGGGCTTGATCACGGCAGCGCGCCGACCCAGCCGGTGGACGTGGATCCGGTCGGCGATCTCGAAGACGTGGGGCATGTTGTGGCTGATCAGGACGACCGGCATGCCCTTGTCCCGGACGCGGCGGATGAGGTCGAGGACCTGGCCGGACTCCTTGACACCGAGGGCGGCGGTGGGTTCGTCCATGACGACGACGCTGCGGGCCCAGGCGACGGAACGGGCGACCGCGACGGCCTGCCGCTGCCCGCCGGAAAGGGTCTCGACCGACTGGGTCAGCGAGCGCAGGCCGATCTTCAGGTCGGCCATGTGCTCGGCGGCCTCCTGGCGCATGCGCTTCTTGTCGAGCATGCGGAAGACATTGCCGAGGACGCCGGGGCGGCGCAGTTCCCGGCCGAGGAACATGTTGGACGCGATGTCCATGGAGGCGGCCACGGCGAGGTCCTGGTAGACCGTCTCGATGCCGTGGGCCCGTGCGCTCTGCGGCCCGGAGAACTGGATCGGCTTGCCACCCAGCCGGATCTCGCCCGCGTCGGGGACCAGCGCACCGGTAAGTGCCTTGATCAGGCTGGTCTTTCCGGCGCCGTTGTCGCCGATGACGGCGAGGACCTCGCCGGGCAGCAGGTCGAAGTCGGCTCCGTCGATGGCGGTGACATGGCCGTAGCGCTTGACCAGACCGCGGGCCTGCAGGACGGGGGTGGGGGCGGAGGTGGCGGTCATCGGGCCTTCTTCCGGGAGATCTGGTCGACGGTCACCGCGAGGATCACCAGGACTCCGGTGATCAGCGTCTGGTAGATGGAGGCGACGCCCATCAGCTGCAGGCCGTTGCGGAAGACGCCGACGATGAGGACGCCGATGAAGGTGCCCAGCACCGAGCCGCGTCCGCCGAAGAGGCTGGTGCCGCCGAGCACCACGGCGGTGATGCTGTCGAGGTTGTCGGTCTGTCCGGCCTGGGGGTCACCGACCCCGGTGCGGGAGATGAGCAGCAGGGCTGCGATGCCGTACAGCAGGCCGGCGACGGTGTAGATGCCGATGGTCAGGCGGGAGGTGCGGATGCCGTTCAGTCGCGCGGCTTCCTGGCTGTTGCCCAGGGCGTAGACGTGCCGGCCCCAGCTGGTGCTGCTCAGCGCGTAGGCGAGGAGGAGGAACAGGGCGATCGTGACCAGGGAGCCGTAGGTGATGTCGGTGTGGCCGAGCGGGAAGGTCTGGCCGAGGGCTGTCAGCGGGCCGGGCAGGTTGGTGACCGTCTGCTCCTCGGAGTAGATGTGGGTCAGTGCGAACGCCACGTTGAGCATGCCGAGGGTGACGATGAACGGAGGCAGCGGGATCTTCTGCACCAGCAGTCCGTTGAGCAGCCCGAAGCCGGCGCAGACGGCCAGGCCCAGCGCGATGGCGAGGAGCGGGGGCAGGGAGCCCTCGGCGGCCATCTTTGCGATCATGATGCTGCCGAACGCCATCACGGCACCGCACGACAGGTCGATGCCCGCGGTGAGGATGATCAGGGTCTGACCGATGGCGAGGGTGCCGACGACCATGACCTGCTGCACGATCAGCGAGAAGTTGCCGCCGGTGAGGAACTGGTCGGTGGAGAAGGAGAAGAAGACGCAGGCCAGGAGGAGGGCGACCAGCGGGCCGGTGGTCGGTGCCGTGAGCAGTCTGCGGGCCGTGGTCGGCGCTTTGAGCTCGGCGTACGGCGAGGACGTGCTCGGGGGCGTGGACGTGGCGGTCATGCGAAGTCCTTGTCGGAAGACAGAAGTCCTTGTCAGTCCTTGTCGGAGGACAAGGCGAGAAGGAGGCGGCCGTCCCTGGTCGGGGAGGGGGTCGGCCGCCCCGACCAGGGGTGTCGAACGGTGGGTCGGGGGCCAGGAGCGGCTCAGCCCCAGCAGTTGTCCAGGCCGTAGGCGGTGTCCTTGGAGGCGGCACCGTCCTGCGCCTTGTCGGTGATCAGGGTGACGCCGGTGTCGGTGTAACCGGACGCCTTCTTGCCGTCCTTGGCGTACGTCACGACGGCCTTGACGCCTTCGGCGGCCATCTTCAGCGGGTACTGCTGCGAGGTCGCCGCGATCTTGCCGTCCTTGACGGCCTGGGTGCCGGTGCAGCCGCCGTCGACGGAGACGATGAGGACGTCCTTCTCCCGGCCCTTGGCCTTCAGTGCGGTGTACGCGCCCAGCGCGGCCGGTTCGTTGATCGTGTAGACGACGTTGATGCCGGGTTCCTTCTGGAGGCAGTTCTCCATGGCGGTCTGCCCCTTGGCCTGGTCGCCTCCGGTGTCCTGGGAGCAGACGACGGAGGGGTCGCCGTCCTTGATGCCGAAGCCCTTGAGGAAACCGTTGTGCCGCTGGACGCCGACGGAGACGCCCGGCGCGAGGTCCAGGGTGGCTATCTTCGCGGGCTTGCCCTTCATGGCGGCCTTGGCGTACTCGCCGATCAGCTCACCGGCCTTGAGGTTGTCGGTGGCGAAGAGGGCGTCGACCGCGCTTTCCGGGTCGGTCGGGGTGTCCAGGGCGATGACCAGGACTCCCTTGGCCTTGGCCTTCTCGATCGCCGGCACGATCGCCTTGGAATCGCTGGGGGTGATCAGGATGCCCTTCACCCCGGCGGCGACCATGTTCTCGATGGCGGTGACCTGACCGGCGTTGTCCCCGTCGAACTTGCCCGCGGCGGTCATCAGTTGGACGCCGTCCGCCTTGGCGGCCTTCTCCGCGCCTTCCTTCATCTTCACGAAGAACGGGTTGGTGTCGGTCTTGGTGATCAGACCGACCTTGACGCTGCCCGAACCGGAGCCGGCGGTGTCCGATCCGGAGCCGGATCCGCAGGCCGTCAGGGTGAGGGCTGCCAGGCCGGTGCACGCGGCGGCTCTGAGGAGGGCCGAGGGCAGACGAGGGGTGCGAGACATGAAGGACTCCTGCGGGATCGCGGGCGGTGCGGCGGCATCGGAGCATGCCGTCCCGTGGTGTCATCGTTGACTTATGTCATCGTTGACACTGCTTGCCGAGGATGATGGACTCCGCCTCCCGGCAACGTCAATGCCTCGCACCCGACACAAGTCCGTAACGGCCGCGGCGGATGCCCGATCCGTGCCCGCTGCCGCCCGTGCGTTCGCAGAGAAGAGCAGCCCATGAGCCCGAGCCAGATCACCGTCCTGGGGGAGTGCGTCGCGGACGCGTTCACCGAGCCCGCGAGCACCTCCAGCGAACTCGCCCTGCGCGTCCTGCCCGGCGGCGGACCTGCGAACACGGCCGTCGCCCTGGCCCGCCTCGGCACCCCGGCCCGCTTCCTCGCACGGCTGTCAGGCGACGTGTTCGGCCGCCTGTTCCGTGCCCACCTGGAGGCATCCGGGGTGGACCTGTCGAGCGCTGTCGAGGCCGCGGAGCCCAGCACACTGGCCGTGGCGGAGCTGGACGCCGACGGGCAGGCCGCCTTCTCCTTCCACGCGCAGAACACGGCCGACTGGCAGTGGACAGCCGAGGAGCTGGCGGGGGTGGACCTGACCGGGACCACCTGCGTGCACACGGGATCCCTGGCCCTGGTCCGGGAACCCGGAGCAGCGGTGGTGGAGGATTTCCTGGCGGCGGCAGCCCCTCGGACGACCGTCAGCATCGACCCCAACGTCCGGCCACTGCTGGTGGATCCCGAGGTCTACCGGGCCCGGCTGGCGCACTGGTGCGATCTGGCCGATGTGCTCCGGCTGAGCGAGGACGACCTGCACCTCCTGCTGCCGGGCACGCCGCCCGAGCAGGCGTGCGACATCTGGCACGCGGCCGGGGCGCGGCTGGTCGTGATCACGCGCGGTGCCGACGGCGCCCTGGCTTCACTCGACGGCGAACGGCTGCAGGTGCCCGCGGTGGCGACACGGGTCGTCGACACGGTGGGGGCAGGGGACTCCTTCACGGCCGGGCTGCTGCACCACCTCGGGGCCCGCGGCCTCCTCGGCGGCCGGCTGACGGAACTCCGCCTCGACGATGTCGCCGAAGCCTGCCGGTTCGCCGCTCACGTTGCGGCCGTGACCTGCTCGGTCGCCGGTCCCAACCCGCCGTGGCAGAGCGAGTTGGCACGGCCCGCGCCAGTCGGGCGCGGCTAGGTCCTGTCGTCAAACTCCCGTCGTCCGCCCGGAGGGCGGGCCGCGCGGCGTCAGGTGCGTGCTCTCGGCGTGCCGGGCCCGGGCCCTCGTACTGGATGTACTTGGGTCGGGGCCCGGTGCGGCGAGAGTGCGTGCATGGCGTCGCGCGGCAGACGGGAGTTCGACGACAGGGCCTAGACGGGCAGCCCGGCCGCGCCGGGGAATCAGGACCGCACCGTTGACGCGATAGCCGGATTACCCCCATCATCGGGCCCACTTGATGTCATCGATGACACAAGTCAACGATGACACCTCCTTGCCGAGGCGCCGCGGACGACGGCGCCGGCAAGGCGTCACTTTCCGTCCGTCCGTGCCGGGCAGCAGGCCCCGCGGCGTGGACGGCCGCAGCACAGGAGACACCATGAGCCCTGGACGTGTATCCCCTCATGCCCGCACGCGGCTGATCGCGGCGGTGGCGACCGTCTGCGCCCTGTCCGCAGCCCCGCTCGCCCCGCAGGCCGTCGCTGCCGACACCCCGCCGTACTCCGAGACCTATCGCCCCCAGTTCCACTTCACCCCGGGGACGAACTGGATGAACGACCCCAACGGCCTCGTGTACTACAAGGGCGAGTACCACCTCTTCTACCAGTACAACCCGAACGGCAACTCCTGGGGTGACATGTCCTGGGGGCACGCGGTGAGCAAGGACCTCGTGCACTGGAAGGAGCTGCCGCTCGCCCTGTCGCACGACGACGAGGAGATGGTGTTCTCCGGCAGTGCCGTCGTCGACCGGGACAACACCACGGGCTTCGGCACCAAGGAGAACCCGCCCATGGTGGCGATCTACACCAGCGCCTACAAGAACGGCGGCAAGCAGGCCCAGTCGCTCGCCTACAGCACCGACCGCGGCCGCACCTGGACCAAGTACCAGGGCAATCCCGTCATCGACATCGGCTCCAAGGAATTCCGCGACCCCAAGGTCCAGTGGTACGCACCCACCAAGAGCTGGCTGATGACGGTGTCGCTGTCCACCGAGCACAAGGTGCGGTTCTACTCGTCGAAGAACCTCAAGGACTGGCGTCCGCTCAGCGAGTTCGGCCCGGCCGGTGCGACGGGCGGCGTGTGGGAGTGCCCCGACCTGTTCCCCCTCGCGGTCGACGGCGACGAGAACAACATCAAGTGGGTCCTGGTCGTCAACATCAACCCCGGGGGCATCGCGGGAGGTTCGGCCGCCCAGTACTTCGTCGGCGACTTCGACGGTGAGAAGTTCACCGCCGAGGACAAGGGCACCTACACGCCGCCCACCGGCACGGTGGTGCAGGACTTCGAGAGCGGCGACTTCGGTGCGTGGACGACCACCGGCACCGCGTTCGGCCAGGCACCGGCAGCCGGGGCGCTGGACGGGCAGGGAACGGTCGACGGCTTCGACGGCAAGGGCCTCGCCAACAGCTTCCACGGAGGTGACGGCACCACCGGCACCCTCACCTCACCCGAATTCACCGTCGACAGCCCCTACCTGAACTTCAAGGTCGGCGGCGGACGGCACCCGCACGTGTCCGGAACCGTCATGGAGCAGGGGCCTCCACCCGCGGGGACGCTCCTCGCCGACTTCGAAGGCGGCAGCTACGGCGACTGGACGAAGACCGGAGACGCCTTCGGCCCGGCACCGGCCACCGGCACCCTCCCCAACCAGCAGGAGGTCTCCGGATTCCTGGGCAGCGGCCTGGTCAACACCTACCTGGACGGGGACTCGGCGACCGGCACCCTCACCTCGCCTGCATTCACCGTCGACAAGAAGCACATCAACTTCCTCATCGGCGGCGGCCACCACCCGGCGGGCTCCGCCGACCCAACCGCCGTCGAACTCCTCGTGGACGGCCAGGTCGTGCGCAGTGCCACCGGAAAGGACGCCGAGGCGCTCAACTGGGCTTCGTGGGACGTCAGCGACCTCGCCGGCAAGGAGGCGCGGATCAGGATCGTGGATGACCACACCGGCGGCTGGGGCCACATCAACGTCGACCACA
The DNA here is from genome assembly GCF_040678315.1 of Streptomyces sp. NPDC052721. Taxonomy (NCBI): domain Bacteria; kingdom Bacillati; phylum Actinomycetota; class Actinomycetes; order Kitasatosporales; family Streptomycetaceae; genus Streptomyces; species Streptomyces sp. NPDC052721. The sequence continues at coordinate 95,331 of NZ_JBFATL010000023.1, forward strand.
TCATGCTGTCCGACACCGAGGCCCAGCCCGTCTCCCAGGAGACGTCCGTCAACCTGATGGTCGACGGCGAGGTCGTCCGCAGCGCCACCGGCTCCAACAGCGAGACCCTGGACTGGGCCTCCTTCGACCTGCGTCCCTACGCCGGCAAGAAGGCACGCATCCAGATCGTCGACATGAACACCGCCGGCTGGGGCCACATCCTGGCCGACCGGTTCACCTCGGCCGACGAGCCCGCCGAGTCCGTCGTGCAGCGCGCCGACTGGGCGGACTACGGCAAGGACTACTACGCGGCGGTGTCCTGGGAAGACGCGCCGGGCGGCAAGCGGTACATGATCGGCTGGATGAACAACTGGGACTACGGCGGCGCCATCCCCACCTCACCCTGGCGCGGCGCACAGAGCGCCCCCCGGGAGATGGCCCTGCGCACCGTCAACGGCCGACTCCGGCTGACCAGCGAGCCGGTGAGCAGCCTGGAGTCCCTACGGCAGAAGCGCCTGGTGACGGCGGCCGGCGTCACCGTCAAGAGCACCACAAAGCCCCTGACCGGCCCCGCGGCCCAGGGCAAGGCACTCGACATCGAGGCCACCTTCGCCCTCAAGGACGCCGAACGCTTCGGCCTGAAGGTGCGCACCGGCGCCGGAGGCGAGGAGACCGTCATCGGCTACGACACCACGACACAGGAGCTGTACGTCGACCGAACCCGCTCCGGCGCCGTGGACTTCGACAGCACCTTCCCCGGCGTCCAGCGAGCACCGCTGCGGGCCGAGAACGGCAAGGTGAAACTGCGGATCCTCGTCGACTGGTCGTCCGTCGAGGTCTTCGGCGGCAGCGGCGAAGCGGTGATCACCGACCAGATCTTCCCCGACCCCGACAGCCAGGGAGTGCAGGTCTTCGCCGAGAACGGCTCGGTGAAGCTGGACCGGGCCCGCGTCTGGCACCTCGACTCCTACCGCGACTGACCTCACCTCACGCCCCTGCAACGGAGGACACCACACCGTGAACAAGACCCTGCTCGCCGAGTTCACCGCACGCGAGGGCGCGGAGGACGAGGTCGCCCGCCTGATCCTGGACTACGCCGAGAAGGTGCGCGAGGAAGACGGCAACCTCGCCTTCGACGTCTACACCAAGGCGTCGAACCCGCGCGCCTACTGGATCTTCGAGGTGTACCGGGACGAGGACGCCTTCCAGGCACACCTGAAGGCCCCGTACGGGGGGCCGTTCAACACCGCCCTCGCCCCGCTGATCGAGGAGGACGCCTCGGTGCTGACCTTCCTCGATCCGGTGGCCTGACCGTGGCCGGCCCGCCTCGCGGGCCGGCCGTCACACGGTGAGCCGTACGGGCAGATGCGTGCCGCGCCGCGCCGTGGCCGAGTGATACGGCAGAACGTGGCGGGCATCTCCCGGCACCCACCATCCCCGGCTGACCTGGTGGAGAGGTGTCCTGTTCCTCGGTACGGCGCGTTCCCTCAGCTGACCGAGGGCAGGACGTAGGCGGCCGAGGTGTCCCAGGCGCGCGGTGTCTCAGGCGGCAGGGATCAGGGGGCGACTTCTTCGTCAGCCTGGTCGCTCCTGGCGGCAGATGCCTGGAGCGGGGACGCGGAGCGCCGAAGTGCCCGGACTTGTGGAGACGCCAGGGCGGCAAGAGTGGCGAGTACGACGACAGCCGCGCAGCCGGCCAGAGCCGTGCCCGAGCCGACACCTTGAGCAACAGGGCCGGCGGCGAGGAGGCCGAGCGGGGCGAAGGCCAGGGAGCCGAACACGTCGTAGGAACTGACGCGGGAAAGTACCTGTTCTGGGATCTCGCGCTGCAAAGTGCTGGCCCACAGCACGTTGAAGACGTCGCTGGCCACGCCTGCGCAGAAGGTGGCGGCGGCGGTCAGCCAGACCGGTGCCGAGACACTCAGGAAGACCATGGGCAGAGCTGCCGGGAACGTGGCGATGACCGCGACCAGGACGGGTCGGCCGACCCGGACCCGCACGGCCAGTCCGGCGCCGGCGATGGCTCCCAGAGCCTGGGCGGCCACGATGATCGACCAAGACCTGGCCCCACCCAGATGCTGCTGGGCTTGCAACGGCCCGAGAACTCCGAGGGTCGCGCTGAAGACGGCGACTACGGCCGTGCACTGGGCGACCACCACCCACAGCCACTGCCGTGAGGTGAACTCCTGCCAGCCCTCCCGCAGGTCCGTCCACACGGACGACGTCTTGACCGGCCTTGCGGGCAGCCTCAGCCGGCCCGTCAGCACTGCACTGACCACGAACGAGACGGCGTTCAGGGCCAAGGCCCAACCCGCACCGACCCACGCGACGACCACGCCCGACAGCGCTAGCCCGAGAAAGAGGCAGGTGTTCGTGCTCATTCGCAGGAGACCGTTGGCCTGCTGCAACCGGTCCGCGGGGACCACGAGCGGCACGACGCCGTCCATCGCCGGTGCGAAAAGAGCGGTCGCCAGCCCCGCCATCACCGCCAGTGCGCACATCAGAGCCAAGGGTGCGTGCCCGGTCAGGGTGATCGCCGCCAGTCCCGTGTAGGCAAGCGCTCCGACGCCGTCGGCGACGACCATGAGACGAGACCGTGACATCCGGTCAGCGATCACGCCTCCGAGCAGGACGAACACCAGTTGGGGCAGCGACTGGCAGGCGAGGACCGACGACAGCTTCCCGGGGCTGGCGCCGGGAAGTGCCAGCACGGAGAAGGCCAGGGCCACCCGAGCGAACCCATTGCCCAGAACCGAGATGGTCCGAGCTGAAGCGAGCAGAACGAACCGCTGGTCAAGCCACAGCGCCGACCTTCCCGAAGTGATCGTCATGGACATGAACTGTAGGACGCCGCGTGGATCACACAGACGCGGCGGTCCGGAGGCGGGAAAGTCCCACCGGGGCGTCGAGCGGGCGGTGGCCGGGCGGGGCAGGTGGACGCTGGAGCGGCGGGCGTTGGAACAGGTCAGGCACATGGTCAGCAGCGGCAGGGGCCGGCCCGCGTGCTGGGCTCGCTGTGCGCAGAGGGCGGTGGAGGGCTGGTAGAAGCAGTCGTTGAGGACGTCGGGGTGAAGGGTCTTCATCAGGGGCTGCGGCATGAGCCGGCGGTGCGGGTCACCCCGGCGACGTCGAGATCCTCGATGGCCACGTCGGCGAAGCGGGTGGTGAGTTGCTCGGTCAGCGCGTGCGGGACGGTGCCGTGCCGCACGGTGACCTCGTGGTGCAGCGGTGTCACCCGGCGCCGCGCCGCCGTCCTCGGCACCCGAACAGTCACCGGACCGACACGCTGACGCCCTCCCCCACCCGCCGCCACAGCGCCGGCGAAGCGTTCCTCAGACCGCCTGCCGCCCGATCACCCGCCGACAACTCACGTCATGGCGTCAGCCGCTGTCACGCGGCGCGGTAGACCCCTCGGGCCACTCGAACGACGCGGCCTTCCTTGAGCAGGCCATCGAGATAGACGGAGGCTCCGTCCGGCTTGAGCACCTTGCCGGCCGCGGTCACGGTTTCAGCGATCTGCTTCAACGTCATCGGTTCGGACGACTCCCGCAGCGCCTCCACGATGCTGTCCGCCTTCGTCATGGTGGCGATCCGTTCCGTCAGCGTCGACGGGGGCGCGACCTTCTTGGCCAACGCGTTGCGCTGTGCCTTCAAGCCCTCGATCTGGACACCCAGGCGCTCGTATTGCAACTCCGCCTGCTTGAGGGCAGCTTCCACCTCGGCCAGGTCCTTCTGCAGCTCGTCCATGACAAGGAAGCTTAAGGTTTCTCCCTTAAGACGTCTAGGGATTTTTAAGATTCCGCCCGGCAGGGGCTCCGAACGCGTGGGGGAAGGGCCCCCTGCGTCGTCCGTGCTCCCGACAGGCTGTTTGGCCGAACTCCTCTCTATGGACGATCTGTTGGCACTGATAGGGTCGGCTGGCTCAGAAGCCGCTCCCGTCACGGAGGCCAAGTGGAGATCACTCTTTCCTCTAGCGATCCGGATGGGGGGCGAGTCGCGGCCACCAGCGATCTGCACAGATGGCTGCAGCGTCAACCGGAGCTGCGTGGCCGCCTCGTCCGGCAGTCGGCGACCGCGCCACCGCCCGGGACCATGGGCGCGTCCGGGGAACTACTGACCCTGCTGCTGGCACCCGGCGGTCTCACCGCCGCCCTGGCGGCGGCCGTCGTGGCCTGGCTGCAGAACCGGCGCGGCGACCAGACCGTCACCATCACCCTGCCCGACCAGACGCAGATCACGGTCTCCTCGACCAAGGTGTGTGGACTCACCGCGCAGGCCACCGGCGACCTGGCCCAGCGCGTCGCGGCGGCGATCGACCGGTCCGGGCGGACCCCGGACGGCGACACCGAGCGCGGTGCGCCGGGAGACGGCGCGGCTCCCGAGGAGGGGAACACCGACAGGCCGGCGCAACGGGCGGGAAACGGCGGGGAAAGAGCCTGAACCATGGCGGGAGCGAACGGGGGAGACCCCCGCGGTCTGCTGGGCGATGACTGCCGGGCCCTGGTGGTCGGCACCGGCCGGCACGTCGAGGGCGCGCTGCTCGCCGACCTGCCGAGCGCGCAGCGGACGGCCCGCGCGCTGGCGGACACCCTCACATCGGCCTGCGGCATGGCCGTCGGCCAGGTGCGTCTGGTCACCGATCCGCCATCGGCCGCCGACATCCTCGGCCCGCTGGAGCAGGCCATCGACGAGGCGCGGGGCGGAGTCCTCGTCTTCTGCTTCGTCGGCCACGGGCTCCTGGGCCCGGGAGGGAAGCTGTATCTGGCCACGACCGCGACCCCCTCCCACGACAACACCGTTCACGCCGTCCCCTACGCCGAGATCGAGAACCGCCTCGCCGACGCCCCGGTGCGCCCGGTCGTGATCCTCGACTGCTGCTTCTCGGGACTCGCCGAGGCCGCCGACGGCGGACGACACCAGGACCCCTACCTCTCCGTACGGCCGCACGGCAGCTTCCTGCTCGCCTCGGCCACCCACTACGCGGCCTCCTTCGCCCCCGAGGGTGAGCGGTACACCCTCTTCGGCGGTGAACTGCTGCGGCTGCTCCGGGACGGCGAGAGCGGCGGGCCGCGCTGGTTCACCCTGGCCGACGTCCACCGCCACCTCGACCGCCGTTTCGAGGACTCGCCCGCCCGGCCCCACGCCGGCAGCGTCGGACGACTCGGCGACCTGGTCCTGGCCGCCAACCCGCGCTACACCCTGCTCACCGCCCCGGACCCGGGCCCGGCTCCGCCGCCGAGCGACGGGCCCTGCCCCTATCCCGGCATGCGGCCGTTCCTGCCGGAGCAGCGCCATCTGTTCCACGGCCGGGAGGAACTGACCCGGCGCCTGCTGGAGCGGGTCACCGCGGCCGACCCCGCAGTCCCCGTCGTTCTCGTCGGCCCTTCCGGTGTGGGCAAGTCGTCGCTGCTCCGGGCCGGCCTCGGTGCCGCGCTCGACAGCACGGACCTCAAGCCGGTGCTCCTGGTGCCCGCCCCGGGGGCGCTGCCCTTCCGGACGCTTTCGGCGGCCTGGGCGCGAGCCGTCGGCCGGCCGTTCGGCGAGGTGGAACGCGACCTGGGCGCCGGACGGTTCACCGCACCGGCCGACCGCCGCGCGGCCCCGCGCGTGCTGGTGATCGACCAGCTGGAGGAGATCTTCACCCACTGCCGGGACACCGAGGAACGCCGGCTGTTCGCCCGCGCCCTCACGGGCCCGGGGGACGGCACGGGCCCGCGGGTGGTCCTGGGACTGCGTGCCGACTACCTCGGCCAGTGCCTGCGCGACCCCCGGCTCGCCCGGATCGTCAGCGCCGGCCAGTTCGCCGTACCGGTGATGAACGACGACGAGCTGCGCGCCGCCATCGAGGAGCCCGCCCGGAGCGCGGGACTGCGCTGGGAGGAGGGCCTGCCGGACCTGCTGCTGCGCGAACTGGCACAGGAACGCGTGGGCGCCGGTGATGCCATCGCCCTGCCGTTCCTCGCCCATGCCCTGCAGGAGACCTGGCACCGGCGGCGCGGCACCGAGCTGACCTTCGCCGGCTACCAGGCGTCCGGAGGCATCCGCACCTCCGTGGCGCAGACCGCCGAGGACATCCACAACGCGCTCGACGCCGACGGACGACGGCGTTTGCGCGAACTCCTGCTGCTGATGGTGCATCTGGTCGACACGGAGGGCAGAGCGGTACGGCGCCGCGTACCCCTGGAGGATCTGGACGGCGCCGGCGATCTGCTCGGCCGACTGGCCGACGCCCGGCTCGTCGTCGTGGACGACGGAGTGGCCCAGCTCTGTCACGACTCCCTCCTCCACGGCTGGCCGCGGCTGCGTAACTGGATCAACACCGACCTCGACGCCCTGCTGGTGCGCCGCAGGCTCGGCCAGGCCGCCGACGCCTGGGCCGAAGCGGGCCGGCCGGCGAGCGGCCTGTACGCGGGAAGCCACCTCGCCGGTGCGCGGGCCGTGCTGGAGGACGACGGGCACACCCTGGGACTGCGCCCGGTGGAACGGGACTTCATCGCGGCCGGCGAGCACGCCGAGCGCCGCCGCAGGAAGCTGACCCGGACAGGACTCGCCATCGTCCTGACCCTGGCCCTGCTGGCGACGACCCTGGCCGTGCTCGCACGCCGGGCCCAGGGCGACGCCGAGGCGCGGGAGACCCGGCTGATCGCGGAGCAGGTGGCGAGGCAGGCCGACGAGATGAGGAAGCAGGACCCGCAGACGGCGCTGCGGCTGAGCCTGGCCGCCTACCGCACCGCGCGGACCCCCGTGACCAGGTCCGCCCTCTACTCCTCGTACATCTCGACCGTGCCCGTCGACCTGAAGAACGGTGTCGAGCAGCCCGTGCTCAACGTCGCCTACCGGTCCGACGGTGACGTCCTGGCCACCAGCCAGCGCGGCGGGCGGGTCCAGCTGTGGGACATCACACGCCCCACCGTTCCCCGCAAGGGTGCCGCCGTCGAGCCGGGCACCACCGCCGTCCTCGCCTTCCAGCCGGGCAGCCGCCTGCTCGCCGTCCAGACAGAGGACCGTCTCCTGCTGTGGGACACCACCGACCCCCGGCACCCCCGGAAGAAGGCGGAGCGCCGCACGACCGGGGGAACGACGTACTCCCTCGCCTTCAGCCCCGACGGCACGATCCTGGCGAGCGGCTCGGACGAGGGCCGGCTGCGGCTGTGGGACATGACCCGGGCCGACCGGCCCCGGCTGCGCCACGAGAGGTCGGTCGGAAAGGACCTCCAGCTCATCTCAGTGGCGTTCACCCGCGACGGGCGGCATCTGCTGACCGGCAACGGCAATCCGGCGAGCGAGACGTCGGGCCACGCCGCGGTCAGACTGTGGGACGTGCACGATCCGGCCCGCCCGGCGCTGCGCGACACCGCCGCGGCCGACACCGTCATGGCCGTCGCCGCGCATCCGCGCAGGGACCTGGCCGTGGCCACGGGAACGAGCGGCAGGATCGTCTGGTGGCGGATCGAGGACGGACGACGGCTGCGCCGGGTCGAACCGCAGAAGCAATCCTCCTTCTTGGGAGAATGGGGCATCATCAGCTCGGACGCCGGCATTCCCTCGCTCGCCTTCCGGAAGGACGGCGAGGTCCTCGCCGGTGCCGACAACGACGACTTCCATCCGCAGATGCTGCTGCGCAAGGTGGGGGCGGAGTCCTCGCTCTACTACGACAGCTTGGTGGAACGCAGCGAGCGACCCGCGGGCGAGCCCGTCCAGTCCGTCGCCTACAGTCCCGACGGCGCGTACATCGCGGCGGGGGACATGGGCGGTTCGGTGCGGATGTGGCCGGAGCGTCCCCCGGCGCCGGCGTTCCCCGGTGAGCCCTCCGACACCGACCCCGGCACCGAGGCGGCCAGCCCCGACGGTCGTTACCTCCTCGGCAAGGAGCAGAAGGACGGGGAGGACTACACGGTCACCAACCGCGTGTGGGACGTCGGTGCGGCCACGCGGCCCCGTCCGGCCTTCACGGTGCCCGAGCCGTGGCGGGCGCGGTACTTCCTGCCCGACAGGAAGAAGCCCCCGGTACTGGTGGCCCACTCGTTCGAGAGCGGAACCAGGAAGCATGTGTTCCGCTTCTGGAGCTTCGACAGCGTGGGCGGTCAACCCCGGCACGGTACGGACATCCCGCTCACGGCCGACGATGTGGTGACGGCCGTGAGCCCCGACGGCACACTGTTCGCCATCGGCGCGGTGGGCACCCGCCGCCTCGACGTGTGGGACCTGAGCGACGTGCACAAGCCGGTCAGGCGTTCCGTGATCGACGCCCGGACCGATCAGGGCCACGGCCAGCCGTGGTTCCTCGGCAACCGGACCCTCGTCACGACGGAGGACAAGGAGGCTTCCCGGGACCTCCGCCTGTGGAACCTCGCCGATCCCCGAAACCCTCGCAAAGGCGCCACGGTCCCCGGCGGCGCCGACGGAGCGGGATTGGCCTACCTGCACGGGTCCCACACCCTGATCGTGGAGGGTGAGGGGGAAACCCTGCGACTGTGGGACATGAGTGATCCGGACAAGCCCGGAAAGGGGGGCGTACTGCGCGGCACTTCGCAGGGGTACTACCCGGTCACCGGCGGTCGGCTGGCGACCCTCCTACGGGACGGGTCGGTTCGCTTCTGGGACATCAGCGACGTCGATCACCCCGATCGTCAGGAGACTCTCCGGCTCGACCACACCGTGAACTCCATCAAGGTGACCCCGGACGGACGGCACGTCGTGACCGGCATGACGCTCGACGGCCAGTTACTGGACACGCCCTCGGAGTTCCGCATCTGGGACACCGAACCGGACGGACGATGGCGCAGCCCCGCCCAGACCAGCCTCGCGGGCGTGTCCGACATGCAGGTTCTCCCGGGCAACACATCCCAGATGGCGGTCGTGGCCGAAGTCGACAGCGAGAAATGGACGTTCCTGCTCGACCTCGACAGCGAACACATCTACGAGGAACTGTGCCGCACTCAGCCGCTGAGTGTCCCCGAGAGCCAGTGGAGCACCCTGTTCCCGCACCTGGCGCACCGGGCCTCCTGCGGATGATCCGCAGCGGGCGCTGCCCCTCGTCGTCATCGATCTCGCGGGACCTGCGCTCGCGTGAACCCGTGGCTCCGCTCCACTTTCGCCACGTGCAGCGTGTAGCTCTGGTACCACTCGGTTCGCCCACGCTTTTGTGCCGCCCGGTGCTCGGCGTTGCTCCGCCACTCCGCGAGGGCGTCGGCGTCGCGGAAGTACCCGACAGTGATGCCCAGCCCGCCGGGAGTCTGCGCGTGGTCCATCCCCAGGAACCCGGGGACGTCCTTGACCAGGTCTTCCATGCGTGCGTTGGTCTCGCTGTAGCCGCTCTGGTCCTGGGTTCGCACCGTAGTGAAGACGGCCACGTAGTAAGGGGGTTCATAGGCCTCGACGGGCGCGACAGGCGCTTGCGGGTGATCGCTCATGGCGCCACGGTAAGGCGGGATGCGCCCCCGATCCAGCGTCTTTCCTGAACGGGACACATGAGGGATCGGACTCTTGGCCGAAGCCGTCTGAACGCTGCCTGATGCGGCACTGGGCTAAGGGCCCGGACACACCCGCCGGGAGAAGGTCCCCGAACCGCGGCCCCCGAGCACCACTCCCCCACCCCCGACGAAGCCGCATCGCTGCGATCCGGCCAAACCGCTACGCGGAGGGACTGTCCGTGGCCGGGGACGGAACCGCTTCCGTCGTGGGCGCTGGAACATTCCCTGTGGAGGTGCGTGCCTTGCGCCATGGCAGGAGCAGCGCGCTCGCCATGCACAGCAGGCCGGCGATGAACAGGGCGCCGCGTACCCCCGCTGCGGCGGCGACGAGGCCACCGGCGATCATGAAGGCGGCCTGGCATGTCTTCGAGCCGACGGACCAGGAGGTGCCGACGCGGGACATGAAAGCGTCCGGTGTGGTCGCCATGCGATACGTGGTGAACGACGGGTTGAAGACCCCGGCTGCGAAGAGCAGGCCGAAGTCGGCGGCCACGATGACGAAGACGCCGAGGGCACCGGAGGGCGTCAGTGGCAGCAGGATCGTCCAGAGCGTGCGTGCGACACCGGACAGCAGCAGAACGCGACGCTGTCCGAATCGCCGGGTGAGCAGCGGAGTCAGGCGTGAGCCCAGCACGCCGCCCAGGCACGGCAGGCCCAGAGCGAGTCCGTACTGCCATGGTGCCAGGCCCAGGTCATCCAGCATGAGGACGGCCATCAGCGGTGATGCCATCATGACGGAGCCGCCGAAGAGCAGCGCGTTGAAGAACAGCGGGCGCAGTCCCGGGTGCCGCAGGAGGTACTGCCAGCCGGCGATGATGTCGCGGCCCAGGCGAGAGGTGGCGGCGCGTGCCGGTGGCTCGGGTTCAGGCTGCCGGATGCGACGGATGCCCAGGGCCGACCCGAGGAAGGACAGTGCGTCGACCACCGTCGCGGCTGACGTGCCCAGCACTCCGATCAGAAGCCCGCCGACGGGCGGTCCGGCGCTGACGCTGATCCAGTTGGTGGTCTCGAACAGGCTGTTGGCACGAAGACGGTGCTCGGGCAGGACGAGTGCCTTGAGATGGGCGCCGCTCGCCGCGTCGAACGCGACAGACGCCGCCGTCTGGAGAACGCCGACGGCACACAGCTGGGTGAAGGTGAGCCCGCCGAAAGCCATGGCGACCGGAATGCTTGCCAGCATCACGCATCGGACCAGGTCGGCGGTGATCATGACCGGCCGCTTGTACCGGTACTCGATGCGCACTCCGAGCGGCAGGGCGATCACCCCGCTGGCCACCGCGGACAACGCAGCGAGCAGAGAGACCTGGAACGCCGAGGAATCCAGCACCAGCAGGGCAATGAGCGGCAACGCCCCCATGCCGACGGCGCTGCCCGCCGCGCTGACCACGTAGGCGCCCCACAACCGCCGGAAGTCCTGCCCGAGCGTGTTCCGCGGTACCAACCGAACCTCCCGAGGTGTGAAGGCGCTCAGCGTAGTGATGCGGACTGCTCACCCGCGCGCGGGCCCGCGGGGGGGGGGACGTCGAGCCCACAGTCGCAGAACGCGCTCTCTGATCAGCAGGCGGGCTTGACGTCGCGGTGCTTGCAGACCTCGCCGTCGAAGGCCCGCCGGACTTGCAACGACCGGACGAACTCCCCCTTTGCCCGCAGCCGTGACCACGGCGGTGCGCGGTCCCGCGGGACTGTCCGAGGCCTGGCGGAAAGCGGCGGGAACCGGCGGGAACCGGCGGCCGCAAGCTGGCATCATGCGCAGCGAGGACCGAGCCGAGCGCGGGGAGTTGGGGGATCCATGACGGGGCCGTCGGGTGTGGTCGAGCGCCTTTACTTCGGGCGGGAGGATGCCGAGCGGGACATGTCCGACGGCCTGCTGCGCGAGGGGTTCCTGCGGACCGCCGCCTACGACGCTGCCGTGTCCGGCCGCAAGATGCTCATCATCGGCCGCAAGGGCTCCGGCAAGAGCGCCATCTGCATGCATCTGACCGCCGACGGCGTCCACCCCGGCGGCACCGCCCTGATCACCCCCGACGACGCGGCGGGCGACGAGATACGCCGGTTCGAGCTGCAGGGGCTCACCGGTGACACGGCCAAATCGCTGATCTGGCGTTACGTCTTCGCTGTCCAAGCCGCGCGGCACATCGTCGCCCACGCCAAGCAGGTCCACGGGCTGCGGCGACTGCCCCGCCCGGTCAAGACACTGCGGCGATTCCTCCGCGCGAACGGCGAGTCCGCGGACGAGCCCGGCCTCTACGACCGGCTGCTCCGCGGCGTGAGCGGGCTGCAGACGTCGCTGTCCCTCGAAGCCTTCGGTGTCAAGGCGGCGGTGGATGTGGGCGGTGCCCCGCCGGCCTCCGAAGGCGCCCGCGCCGCACGTCAGCTGGAGGTCGTCGAGCGGGGCGTGGCGGAGGCGTTCGCCGGTCTGGACTGCGCGGGCTCGCACGCCCCGCTCCTGCTGCTCGTGGACCAGCTGGAGCAGATATGGTCGAGCGACCCGGACAGCAACGCCATGGTCATCGGGCTGCTGCTGGCGGCGAAGCACGTCTCGGGGGCGTACGGCAAGGCGCTGCGCTGTCTGCTCTTCCTGCGTTCCGACATCTACGACACCCTCAACTTCAGCGAGGGCGACAAGTTCCACAGCGAGGAGCTGCGCATCCAGTGGACCGCCACCGGCCTGCGGGACCTCGCTCTCGCCCGGGCCCGCGCGTCGGCCGGCGCCGAGCTGACCGGCGACCGGCTGTGGCGGGAGGTCTTCCCGCCGGCCGTGGGCGGCCAGGACACCGCTGACTTCCTCTTCGGCCGCGCCCTGCCCCGCCCGCGCGACGCGATCCAGTACCTCAACGTGTGCCGGGACACCGCCGTCGAGCGGGGGCACGAGAGCATCCACGAGAGCGATGTCCTGCTCGCCACCCGGCAGTTCTCGGAGTGGAAGCTGCAGGACCTGGCGAAGGAGTACCTGGTCACCCACCCCTTCCTCGCACAGCTGTTCGTGATGTTCCAGAACACCGGCTACGTGGTGACGCGCAGTGCGCTGGAGGCCCGCTTCGACACCGTCGCCGAGACGCTCCACCGCCAGTACCCCGCGTACGCCGAGGGGCTCACCGCGCCCGGCGTGATCGACACGCTGTACGGGGTGGGCTTCCTGGGGGTGCGGCGCGGCAACGACGTGGTCTACACGGGCGGGGCCCACGTGCCCGTACAGCCGCACGAGACGGAGTTCCACATCCATCCGTGCTTCCGGCCCGCACTGGGTGCCACCCACGCCATCGACCTGCACCGGTACGAGCCGCAGGCGCTCACCCACCTGCTGCTGCGGAACAACTCGTACCCCTCGGCGGGGGTCGGCCCCCCGGTGCGCCGTGACTTCACGCTGCTGGAGGAGCTGGAGCGGTCCTGCAACAGCATCCAACGGCAGGTGGGCAGGGCGGTGGGGCTGCCCGCCGAGACCCGCGCGCAGCTCTCGCAGCAGGTCGTCCGGGTGATGAGCGACGCTTCCCAGGCACTGCTGCGGCTGCGCGACGGCGAGGCCGTCGACGCGTACGGCCATGTGCTGGCCGCCGCGCAGTACTTCACCACGGTCGCCGCGCAGTTGCTGGCCAGCGGGGTGGACGACGGCAGCGGCGGCAGCGTGGTCCGCAGGATCGAGGACGAGGCCCGGCGGCTGACCCGTACGGCAGGCGGCAGTCACACGGGAGGCGGGGGATCCTCCAACTCCTGATTCCCCGCCTCCTGTTGCCCGGGCCCTGTCCTCCGTCCCCCCGCGCTGCTACGGTCCGTTCCATGGCCGTCATGATGTGTTCCCGGAGGGGCTGTGATCGCCTGCTGTCGGTGTCGCGCGTCGCGGGGGGCAACCCGGTCGCCCGGAGCGACCCGGAGCACTGGGCCGTGGTCTTCTGGCATTGTGCGGGCTGCCGCGCCTACTTCTGCGACCGGTGCGTGACCCGGCGTGTGTTGCGCAGGCCGGTCTGCGTCAGCTGCGCAGGCGTCCTCGCCAAGCCCGATATCGAGTCCTTGCTGAACTGAGCGCCCGCGCCGGCCCCCGCCGCGGTGCGGGCAGCGGACGCGGTCCCTGCCACGCCGCGGCCATCCGCTCCAGCTCCGCCCGCACGCCGTCCGCCCGCAGCCACCCGTATCCGGCCCGTGCGAGGTGACGCAGCAGCAGGTCCGCGTCGGCCTCGGACCACACCGGCTTCCCGTGCCGGGCCAGCCCGGGGTCGTACGACACCGCCTGCAGGCCGGGCGGCACAGGCCGCCCGAACGGCGTGTGCGCGGCGAGGAACGCCTCAAGGTGTGGGCGGGCGCCCTCGTCCCAGTCCGCCGGCTCCCTGGCCTCCAGCTCCCAGTCGAGCTCCCACCGGCGCAGGGTCCGGTCCGTCCCGGTGGAGACCGCGTAACGCCCGTCGGCACTCAGGTGGACCGACAGCACCCAGCGCCGGTGCCCGCCCAGGGTGCGCAGGCAGCGTCCGGCCCGCAGATCCAGCAGCCGCACGGTCGTGTCCCAGTTGGCGGCCAGCGCGAAGCGGCCGTCCGTGCTCAGGGACACCGCCGTCATCGGCTCCGCGTGCCCGTCGCTCCCGGCGTGCTCCTCGAAGACGTGCACACGCCGCCCGTCCGCCACGTCCCACAGCGCCACCCGCCCGTCGCCGTTGGCGGTCACCGCGTGCCGTCCGTCCGTGGTGAGCTGGGCCGAGTACAGGAGTCCCAGCAGCGGCGACCGCGACCTGACGTCGCGGCTCAGGTCCTCGAAGGTCCGCACGCGGTGGCCGGAGTCCAGCTCCCACATCCGCGCCCTGCTGCCCTGGCCGCAGGAGAGAACGAACCGCCCGTCGGCGCTGGGGCACACCGAGTGCACCCCCTGCCCTCCGTCCGCGTAGGCCCGCAGCATCCGTCCGGTCGCCAGTTCCCACCAGCGCACGGACCCGTCCTCCCCGCCGGAGAAGGCGAAGCGCCCGTCGCCGCTGAAGCTCACCGAGCGGACCTTCGCCCCGTGCCCGTCCAGGACGCCCAGGCAGCGACCGGTGTGGACGTCCCACAGGCGGACCGTCCCGTCCTCCCCGCCCGACAGGGCGAGGCGTTCGTCGGCGCTGAGAGAGACGGCCTCGACCGCTCCGTCGTGCCCGTCGAAGGTACGCACGCACCGGCCGCCGTCCTCGAAGTCCCACAGACGCAGGGTGTCGAGGTCCGCGCACAGCGCGCGCCGGCCGTCGGCGGTGGCGTGGGCCTGCTTACCGGACGTGGGCAGCTCGACGGTCCCGGCGGGCCAGGCTCCGCGCACCCCCGTCCGTACGGTGACCAGTGAGAGCCGGTGCCAGGCCGCCAGGGCACGGGTGTCCCGCTCGTGCCCCGGCAGGGCGCGTGCCTCGGCCACCAGGGCGAGCGCGTCCGCGTACCGCTGCCGCCCCGCGGCCGACTCGGCGTCGTCCAGCAGCGCGGCGACCCGGTCGTCGTACCGGGTGAGTTCGGTGTGGGAGCGGGGGCGGCAGATCTGGAAGGGCGCGGTGTACGCGTCGGGGGTGGGCAGCTGCCACAGTCGTACCCGGTGGTCGCCCCCGGTCAGCACCCGCCGTCCGTCCGCGCTCAGGCTCACCGAGGTCACCTGGGAGAAGTGCGCGTCGTAGGTGCGCAGACAACGCCCGGTGGCGGGTTCCCACCAGCGCAACGTGCCGCCGATGGCCCCGGACACCGCGAACCGCCCGTCGGTGCTCAGCTCGGCCGTCCAGGGGGGCCGGGCGTCCGCCCGCAGGGTGCGCAGGGACCGGCCGGTCGCCAGGTCCCACCACACCAGAGCCCGGTCGTCCCCGCCGGTCAGCGCGTGCCGCCGGTCGTGGCTCAGCGCGGCCGGCCAGATCGTGCCGCGGTCCAGGGTCCGCACGCGGCGGTCGTCCACCAGGTCCCAGAGCACGGTCTGACCGCCCACGAACAGGGCGAGCCGGCCGTCGGCGCTCAGGCAGGCGGCGTTGACCTCGGGGCCCGCCCCGCCCAGACCCGCAGGGGAGTCGACGACGCGCAGACAGCCGCCGGTGGCCACGTCCCACCAGCGCAGGGTGCCGTCCCAGCCGCCGGTCAGGGCGCTGCTCCCGTCGGGGGTGAGGCAGACGGCGCGGACGGAGCCGGTGTGCCCGGAGAGCCTGCGCAGGCAGCGGCCGGTTCCGGTGTCCCACAGCCGTACGTCGCCGTCATGCCCACCCGTCAGGGCGAGACCGCCGTCCGGGCTCAAAGACACCGCGTGCACGGCGGCCCGATGTCCCCTGAGAGCGCGCGAGCGGCCGGTGGCCGTGTCCCACAGCCGTACGTCCCCGGCGTCGTCACCGGACAGCGCGCGGCTGCCGTCCGCGCTGAGACTCACCGCGTGCACGAACGCCCGGTGCCCGGTGAAGGTGGCGAGCAGGCGCCCGCCGGCGGCGTGTTCGCGCTCGGCGTGCGCGAGCGCGTCGCGCAGGGCCGTGCCGGCGTCCGCGTCCGCGGTCGTGGCCGACGCGCGCAGGAGGGGCAGGGCGGACTCGTGATCGCCGCGTTCGAGGTGCACCTGGGCGAGGAGGTGGTCGGCGGGCGAGGGCCCTTCCGCGCTCGCCCTGGCCGACTCCATCCGGTCCACCAGCGCGTCGTCCGCGAGCGTGCCGGACCGCCACCTCAGCAGCCCGAGGTTGTACGTGGCCTGCGGGTGCTGCGGGTCGGCGGCGTGCGCCTCGGCCAGAGCAGCCTCCGCCTCCCGCGTGCGGCCGAGGTCGAGCAGGGACATCGCCCGGTTGTTCAGCCCGTCGGCCCGGTGCACGGCGGCGTTCTCCGCCCGGCGCGGATACGGCCGGCCAACCTCCCGCGCGTACACCTCGGCCAGCTCCCCGGCCACCGCCGCCAGGTCGTCCGGCCGCTCCTCGACGCGCTCGCGCAGACAGCGTTCCAGCAGATCCGCGAGCGCTGGCGGCATCGAGGTCACCGCGGCCTCGGGCGGCGGGCTCAGCCGGTACGCGGCGAGCGCCGCCCCCGCGGCGGACCCCACGCCCCACGTCACCGCCCCGGTGAACATCTCCAGCACGCTGACCGCGAAGCTCCACACATCGGTGCGACGGCTCAGGGGCGCGCCCCGCACCTGCTCGGGTGAGGCGTACGCGGGCGTCAACCCGCCGTGCGTGACCAGAAGTGTTGCCTCGTCGGCCACGTGGCCCGAGGACGGCGGCCGGGTACCGAAGTGCCGGGCCCGCGCGAGCCCGAAGTCGGTGATCTTCGCGGTGCCCTGCCGGTCGAGCAGCACGTTGCCCGGCTTGACGTCCTGGTGCACCACCCCGCTGAGGTGGGCGTGCGCCAGTCCGCGCGCCACCTGGACCGCGATGTCCAGAATCCGGCCCACCACCTCGTCGCGTGCTCCCCGGTGGAGCCGGCCCCCGTCGATCGACTCGCGCAGGCTTCCGCCGTTCACGTACTCCGCGAACACCCGCGGCACCCCGCCGATCGTGCGCACGTAGTGACATCCGCACAGGTGCGGATGGAGTTCCAGCCCCACCCACGTCTCCGCCTCACGGACGAACCGTTCCTTGTCCGCCTCGTCCCGGAAGAGTTCCGGACGCGGGCTCTTGACGGCGAGATCGGTGCCCCACCCCAGGTGCCGCACCCGGTGAACCAGCCCCATGCCGCCCTGACCGAGAGCACCGGTCACCTCGTACACCCCGAGGACCCGGTCACCGACCCGCCAGTCCCGCCACTGCCCCGCCGCTGCCGCCCCCTGCCGCATGAACTCAGAGTAATGCGCCCGGTACGGCTTGCGCTGCACCACTCGTCGGTGCCGGCGGGTGCTGGCGGTGACGCCGTCCATGCAGGGCGTGCACACGCCGACGAGGGCGGCATCGATGCGGTGGGCGGTGGCCTTGTCGAGGATCTGGAAGCCGTCGGCGGCTCGGGCGACTACCGCGATCCCCGTTCGCCTTCACGTGCGGGCGGTGGGTGCACGGGCGGCGATGACGGCGCGGCCGGAGTGGCGGGTGACCGGGTGAACTCCCCGTCACGTGCCTCCCCGCACAGCGCCCTGGTTTTCACAGCCCGAGGTCGGACAGGCCCGGGTGGTCGTCGGGCCGGCGGCCCAGCGGCCAGTGGTACTTGCGCTCGGTCTCGGCGATGGGCAGGTCGTTGATGCTCGCGTGGCGCGCGCGCATGAGGCCGTTGTCGTCGAACTCCCAGTTCTCGTTGCCGTAGGCGCGGAACCACTGGCCGGAGTCGTCGTGGTACTCGTAGGCGAACCGCACGGCGATGCGGTTGCCGTCGAACGCCCACAGCTCCTTGATGAGGCGGTAGTCCAGTTCCCGGTTCCACTTGCGGGTCAGGAACTTCACGATCTCGTCGCGGCCGGTGAGGAACTCCGCGCGGTTGCGCCAGCGCGAGTCGGGGGTGTAGGCGAGGGCGACCTTCTCGGGGTCGCGGGTGTTCCAGCCGTCTTCGGCGTGGCGGACCTTGCTGATCGCCGTTTCCCGGGTGAACGGCGGGAACGGGGGGCGCTGCTCGGACATGACGCACTCCTCGGGGAAGCTCCACGGCAGTGAGAACGGTCGTTCTCGCTTCCCCCTACACTAGGAGAACGATGGTTCTCACGCCAAGGGGGCAAAGACCTTGGACACCGATCCGGCGCGCGAGCGCATCCTGGACGCCGCCGAAGACCTCTTCTATGCCCGAGGCATCCAAGCCGTCGGCATGGACATGATCCGGGACTCCTCGGGCGTCACTATGCGGCGCCTCTACCAGCTGTTCCCCTCCAAGGGCGACCTCGTCGAGGCCTACCTGGCCCGCAGGGACACCCGCTGGCTCCACAGCCTCGCCGCCCACGTCGACACGGCCGCGGAAACTCCACGGGAGCGGCTGCTCGCCGTCTTCGACTGGCTGGAACACTGGTTCACCCAGGCCGACTTCCACGGGTGCGCCTTCGTCAACTCCTTCGGCGAGCTGGGCGGCACATCACCCCAGGTCGCTGCGGCGGCCCGGCGCCACAAGGACGCCTTCCACGCCTACGTGCGGGAACTGGCGACAGCCGCGGGAGCGGCGGCAGACACCGGCACCCAGATCGCCCTGCTGGCCGAGGGAGCCATGACCACCGCCGCCATCTCAGGCACATCCGCACCGGCCCGCCAGGCCCAGCAGGCGGCGCAACTGCTGCTGACGCCCGGCACACGCCACGTCGCCTTCCCCGCGTAGCGCGGAGTCGTCGGCGCCTTCGCGGTACGGGAGGATGACGCATGCTCGCACCGCCGGCACACCAGCAGCTGACTCTCCTCGGCTGCCTTGACCGGTCGGCTCGGCCGGCTGGTCGCCGCGTGCGTTTCCGCAGGCCGGGCCAGTCGCGATTCTTCTCGACGGCGAGGCCGGCTTGGAGGACCCGGCGGGATTCGCGCCGCTGATGCTGTCGCTCCAGCCGGTGCGGCTTCGTCGCGGCGAGCGGGTGTTCCTGTCCCTGGCCGGCCAAAGGGCGCGCTCACCGCCTCAGCGGGCGTCGTCGGGGGGTTCGTCGTGCCGCGGGTCGGGCGGCGGTTCGAAGTGCACCCGGATCTTCTGGAAGCCCTTGAACGCCTCGGTCGCCGCGTACGACTGGTAGGCACGGCGGTCCGCCGGGCTGAGGTGCACCCGGTCCGTGAACGGTGTCAGCAGGCTGCGCGGCCACAGCCGCATGACCCGCACGGCCCCCACCTCGGCGGCTGTGACGAAGATCAGCGCCCCTGCGTAGAGCCAGGCGAACAGCCCCAGAACGATGCCGAACAGGCCGTAGGTGGCTGTGGCCCCGCGCAGGACGTGGCTCACGTAGTAGGAGCCCACCCACTGCAGCGCCTGCCATGCGAGAGCAGCGCCCAGCGCCACGCCGAGGAGCCGGCGCAGCGGCAGCGCCCGGTGCGTCAGCAGCCAGTAGCTCAACAGCAGCAGCATGGTGTTGAGACACACGGAACCCGCGGTGGCGACCAGCCACGTCCCGCCCCGCAGCCGTGCGCCGAGGACGTGTGTCGCCGAGCCCGCCACGGACAGCAGAGTGAAGGCACACAATCCGAGTGCCAGGATCAACAGGAAGATCAGGCCCTTCAGTCGCGACCGCAGCGGATCGGGACGGGCGTGCCTCGGGACGGCCCAGATCTTGTTGAGCGCGTACTGCGCGGCCTGGGCGACGCCCAGAGAACCGTAGAGGCTGGCGACGATACCGGCGGCCAGTGCCGCACCGTTGCCGTGGAAGGAGCGGATGTTCTCCCCGATCTGGTCACCGATGACCGGGAACTCGCTCAGGGCGGAGTCCAGGACACGTTGCCGCAGGGCGGGATCCTCACTGAGGAAGGTGCTCAGGACGACGACGAGGATCAGCAGCAGTGGGAACAGCGAGAGGAAACCGTAGTAGGTGAGAAGGGCCGCGAGGTACAGCGCCTGGTCGTCGTAGAACTTGTACAGGACGGCGAGCGGCAGGCCCATCCAGCGGTGCCGTCTCTGATAGGCGTCCAGGCGCGCGAGAAGTCTCATGATTCATTCCCGGTGAACGGCCGTGGCGGATGCGAGCGCCCTTCGGGAGTGCCGCAAGTGGCGATCCGGTCCCGTGGTCACGGTGCTGCCTCCGGTCCCCGCCGGCTGTTGTGCCAGGCGATGGCGCGCCTGATCTCCGGCTCGTGCAGACCGGCGCGGCATGGGAGTTCCACGACGGTGAGGGCGGGCGGTCCGTGGGTGGGCGCGCGGGTGATCTACAGCTCCGCACAGGTCGCCCAGCTCAAGACGGATCACTGCCGCCTCTTCCTGCTCGCGTTTCCACTTCGGCATCGGATCTCGCCACCACTGTGGTCGGGGAGGGTCTGCCTGAGCCCGCGCTCGGCCGCACGGGGAGCACGCGCCGGGTCATCGGCGCCACCGGCGGCGAAGCTCGGCACTGCACGTCATCAGAAGTCTCCGCCCACCCCGTTCCGAAACGGGCGGGCCGGTTCTCCACCCGGGTGGAGTCCACTGCCGACCGTCAGCTGACGGCCTTCGACGGCACCTGCCAGGGTGGGCGTGATGCTCCATGACCGCACCTGCCGCATCGGTGACGGTGCCGGTTCCGGGGCGCGTGAGCGCGGCACCGATGGGTACCCGCGACCGCTGGGACCAACGCGAGGAGGGACCATGGGCACGCTGACGAAGTCCTCCGCTCCGCATGTGCCGCCGATGTCGCTGCGCGTCGGGAAGGCCACGGCCAAAACCGCGAAAGCCGCACCCGCCTGGTCACTGAGGGTCGCACGCACCCTGGGCGGTGAGAACGCCGTCGACCTGCTCATCCGCCAGCACCGGCAGATCAGGCTCGGATTCCTCAAGGCCGCGCTTCCCGGCCCGTGGCGCTCACGCAACTTCCACCAGCTGATGCGCCTGCTCGCCGTGCACGAGGCCGCTGAGGAAGCGCATGTCCATCCCGTCGCCCGGCGGGCGCTGCGGCAAGGTCGTGAGCTGGCCGCCCGACGGCGCCACGAGGAGAAGGCAGCCAAGGAGCTGCTGATCGCACTGTGGCGCACCGGCCCGGACGGCCGCGGTTATCTGCGCCGCCTGAACGAGGCCCGGCGAATGATCACCCAGCACGCTGCCCGGGAGGAACGCGAAGAATTCAAGGCACTTCGGCAGGCCGTCAGCGTGCCCCGGCTTCGGATGCTGGGCGCCGAGGTCAAGCTGACCCAGGCGTACGCGCCGACCCGGCCGCACCGCTGGGTCAACAACGAGGCCACGAACAAGCTGGCCGCGCCGGTCCTCGGCCCTGTCGACCGAGCACTCGACGCCGTTCGGGACCGCACGGCCCCGTGACCGGCAGCCGCTCCCGCTGCGCAGGCCGGTGGATCGGGCCGGTGATCCGGTACAGCGGCGATGCACGGCGGTTCCTCGGGCGTGCGGGCACCGAGGTCGAGGCCGATCGGTGAACGCAGCCGGGCCGGCTGTTCCTGGGACACACCGGCCGCGCTCAGCAGGCGCAGGCGTTTCCCGCGAGACCGCTCCTTCTCCGTGGCGGCGGGGCATGCTGGGAGTCGGGCCGGGGACCGGGAGGTGTGGGGATGCGGTGCCGGGCCGTGGGATGGCTGGTCGCCGGGGTGGTCGTCCTGGCCGCGTGCGGCACGTCGCCCGGTGGTGGATCAGCCGGGGGGTCGTCCGAGAACCGCTCGACCGAGTCACCGGGCGGTGCGCCGGCGAGCGGCTCCGATCCCTTCGCCTCGCCCGTGACCACATCCCCGGCTTCGACCGGGGCCGCGGGCCCGGCGGGGCCGGGCCCGTCCGCGCCCGCCCTCCCGTCCTCGGCTTCGGCCGCCCGCTGTGTCGCGGGACGGACCGAGGTCACCGTCGCGCCGGGTGATCCGCTCCGGCGGCAGGTGTGCGTGCGGCCCGGGACCGTGGTGTCACTGGTGCTCCGGCCGCGCACGGACGACAAGCGGTGGACGGCCGTGCGGAGTTCCGCGCCGGCCTCCGTCCTGGTGTCCGGCTGGCGCGTGGATGCCGACGGCACCGCGCACGCCTCGCTGCGGTCCGCGGGTGCCCGGGGCGGCAGTGCCAGGATCACCGCGCTGGCCAAGGCGCCGGACGTGGCGGGAGCGGCGCGGGTCACGTTCGCTCTGGACATGTCGGTGATCCCGTACGCGCGGGAGCGGTGACCCGGAAAACCGGAGGTCACCCCTCCCTTCACCGCGCAGTGTGCGTCAGCCGCAGTCGCGCACCTCGATGGTGTGGATGCCGCGGCCGTGGGTGGCCGCGTACAGGGTGCTGCCGTCGGGGCTCAGCTTCAGCTGGAGCACGGCGACGGCCGGGAGGCTGCCGACCCGCTGCCACTTGGTGCGGCCGGGCGCGCGGTAGACGACGCCCAGGTCGGTGGCGACGGCGAGGCCGCCGTTCGGCGTGACGATCGCGGAGTTGGCCGGCACGTCGGGCAGGTTCGCCGAGATGTCCTTCCAGGTGGTTCCTCCGTCGGTGGACTCGAAGACGTGGCCGACGCCGGCGCCGGGGCCCTCGGTCCAGTGCCGGGAGAAGCCGTTGACCGCGAGGAAGACGTGGTCGGCGTTCTTCGGGTCGATGGCGAAGCCGCTGAGGTAGCGGTTGGGTACGGTTCCGTCCACGGGCAGGGCGATGGCGTGCCAGCCGCTTCCGTCCGCGTTGCCGACAGAGATGCCGCGGGCGAAACCCTGGTTGTTGCAGGGGCCGCACCAGGCCGCGTACACCTTGCCGCCCGAGGCCGCGACGGCGGTCGCCGTGTGGCCGGCGCCGAGGTCGTACACGCTCTTCCATTCGTCGCCGCTGCGGATGGCGTAGCCGTGGGTCTGCACCCAGATGTGCCGGCCGCCGGCGATCCACGTCGAGCTGCTCTTCATGTCGGCCGCGAGCGGGGCGATGAAGCGGGCCTCACCGGTCGCGTTGTCGGCCGGGGCGACGTTGTACGAGGTGGCCCTGCCCGGATCGGTGATCCAGCTGCCGTCGTTGACCGCGCAGTTCTGGGTGACCTGGATGGCGAGGTAGACGTACTCCTCGGCGATGTCGCAGCCGTTGGCCGGGTCGGTGAGCGTGTCGCCGCCGTCGCCGCCGAAGTCGGAGCCCATGACCTTGTCGTTGCCGCGCAGGATGGACTGGCCGTTGTCCTGCAGGCCGCCGGTGACCGAGACGCCGCCGTGGTCGAGGTCCTTGCCGATGCCGACCGAGTAGTACTGGAGGGTGTCGATGGTGCCGTCGTTGAGGGAGGTCCAGTCGGTGGCGTGGCCGGAGGTGTCCTGCGAGCCGTTGACCGGGCGTTTGTAGACGCCGCCGTCGTTGCCGACGTACACGAAGCTCTTGCCGTGGTAGCGGCCGATCGCGACGCCGTGCTGGTCGGAGTGGGTGGTCTGGTTGCAGTCGCCGGTCTGCTTGGCCGGGTCGATGCTCCAGCAGGAGAAGGTGAAGTTCCAGTACGGGCCCACCGTCGACCAGGTGCTGCCGCCGTCCTTGGTCTCGTAGACCTCCTCCAGGCCCGCGTAGACATGCTCCGGGTCGCTCGGGTCGACGGTGAGGAACTGGTTGTACCAGGCCTGCACGCCCGGCATGTAACCGGCGGTGGTCAGCGCGGAGCCGGCGCCCGCCAGCCCCTTGTAGTCGGCGATCTTCGTCCACGGGCCGGTCGGGGAACCGGACGGGGAGACGAAGATGCCCTCCAGGCCGCTGTCCGGGTTGGTGTTCAGCTGCTCCGGCGACTGGTCGACGGCGTAGTAGCGCGAGCCGTCGGCGGACCGGGCGAAGGTGACGTTGCCGACGTTGTCCGCGTCGGTCGGCAGGTCACCGAAACCGCCGGTGATGCGGGTCCAGGTGCCGTTGACCCTGGTGTAGAAGCCGTTGTAGTCGTCACCGCTGCGCCAGCCGACCGCGAGCACGACCTTGCTCGGGTCCTTCGGGTCGATCGCGATGTCGTTGGCGATGTTCTTGTACGCGGCGTCGGGATCGTCGTCCTTCGAACCACCCGGCAGATAGGCGGGGTTGGGCGCGTACTCCAGTTTCCAGGCGCCCTTCAGCGTCTTCGTGGAGTGGCTCCACACGCCGGCGCTGGTCGCCGCCCACACCGTCCCGCCGCCGAAGCGCAGCTCGTGGATGGTGGTGGACTCCAGCTCGTCGCCGCCGACCCGGCTGCGCGAGGAGAAGGTGCCGTCGTGCGGGTGGGACAGGACGTAGACGCCGCTGCCGAGGTAGGCGTCGGCGTTGGTGGTCGCCTCGCCGGTGCCCAGCCACAGCCGCCCGGCGCCGTCGAGCGCGAGCGCGCCGGTGGACTGGGACGGCAGCTTGTCGCTGATCGGCTTCCAGTGCCCGCCGCCTCGCTCGGACCGCCAGACACCACCGCCCGCGCTGCCCGCGTACACGTACCCGTCGTCGTCGGCGGCGATCGCGGCCATCCGGCCGGTCACATTGCCCGATCCGCCGCTGGAGTTGGAGTCGATGTCCCGGTACCGGGAGTCGTCGGAGTTGTACGGCAGGCCGGTGATGTGGCGCCAACTGCCGCCGGTGCCGGGCAGGTCGGTCATGCTGGTCCAGGCGGCGCCGTACGCGCCGGGGGCGACGATGCCGGGTGAGGTGCGGGCCTCGGCGTACTGGTCCGCCCCCTCGGCTATCTCGTCCGCCTCGTTGCCGTCCTCGTCCTCGGCCGTCGCCTCAGGGCTGAGCGCCCCTATGGATGTGTCGCGTTCGGCGGCGAGTCGCGCGAGGGTGCGCGCCCCGAAGGGGCTCTTGCTCTTGCCGGACGCGGCGCCTGCGGGTGTCGCGAGGAGTCCGGCGGATGCGGTGAGGGCGCAGATCGTGAGCCATCGTCTCTTACGGGTCGGTGCTGACACCAGGTCCTCCGAAAACGGGTGGTTGTACAGCCGTCGTGGAGAACCCGATCAGCGCGGACGGGAGGTGTCCGGCACTTGAGAAGCCTTTGACCAGAACCTGCCATTCAGGAGGCCTGCGCCCGAAGCCGGTCGGCTCATCAGCCCCCGCAGTACGGGCGGACCACGCCGGCTCACCCCGGAGCCGGCTCATCCGCCACAGCCCCACAGCGCCCCGCGCCCACCCGGGCGGCGAGCGGCAGCAGGACGGCGGGAGAGCGGCGGCCGGCCCTTGGCCGGAAGTGGCGGAGGCGCCGTACGTTCGCCCCTTCGCGGGGTCCGGCGCCGACTGGAGTGAGTGCTGGTGACCCTGGCTTGCGCAGGGTCCGCACCGAGTCACCGGTGACGGTCGTGGTCGATCCGCCGCTCGGCCTCGTGGACGCGCATGACCCGCCGGACCGCCCGGCGCGCCCCCACCGCTGGGCGGGGCGGGCGCGGGCAAGGTGAACGAGAAGACGGCCGTCGCCGCCGGCGACGCGCGCCATGGGCTCGCCGCAGCCGAGGCGCGGCAGCGGCGCCACCCGCGCTGCCACCGCCCGGAATCAGGAGCCGACCCGATCGCGTCGCCGCCGACGGACAGCCGGCCGACCGGTCCCGCTCCCGCTGCCGCGGGCGGCGGCACGGGCAGGACCGTCCGGCACGGTGAACGAGAAGACGGCCGTCGCCGCCGCGATCGCGGCGAGGGCGAGATAGGCGTGCTGGTACGCGGTGACGGGTGGTGCCGCGCCGGCGTCCGGCGGGGTGCCGAGGACGAGGGCCGTGGTCACCGCGGCCGGCGCGAGCGCGCCGCCGGTCTGGCGTACGACGGTGTTCAGCATGGTGGCCTGCGCGAGGTCCGTCCGGTCGATGGTGGCCAGGGAGGCGACCGTGGTCGGTATGAAGAAGCAGCCGATCGCGGCCCCGAACAGGAACATGTAGCCGCGGAAGCTCCACAGGCCGGTGTCCGCGTCGCAGGTGGCGAGGAGCACCAGCACCGCGCTGACACCGGCCATGCCGCAGCCGACGATGAGGCGCGGACCGACCCTGGCGTACAGGACGCCGACGATCTGCACGGTCAGCAGCACGCCGAACGCCTCGGGGAAGGTGGTCAGTCCCGACTCCAGCGCCGTACGGCCCTGGGCCTGCTGGAGGAAGAGAGGGCTCAGGTACAGGGCGCCCATGACGGGGATGAGGCCGACCAGGTTGATCAGGTTGGTGTCCCGGAAGAGCCGGTCGGTGAACAGCCTGAGCCGCAGCAGGGGGTGAGCGGTGCGCAGTTCGACGGCGACGGCGGTGGCCAGCAGCACCGCGCCGAGGACGAGGGAGACGAGGACGGCGGCGGACGTCCAGCCGCGGTTGGGTCCCTCGCTGATGCCGAACATCGCGGTGCCCAGCGCCCCCGCGCTCAGCAGCAGGCCGGGCAGGTCGAAGCGGCCTGGCCGGCTGCCGCGGTCGCCGGCCAGGAACAGCGTGCCGAACAGTACGGCCGGCAGACCGACCGGCAGATTGACGTAGAAGACCCACCGCCAGGACAGGTGGTCCACCAGCAGCCCGCCCAGCACGGGGGCCGCGGCCGGGGCGATCTGCTGCGGAATGATCATGTAGCGAGAGAGGCGTACCTGCTCGGCGGAGGTGAAGGTGCCGAACAGCAGCGCGGTGGAGGCCGGGAAGAGGACACCGGCCGACAGCCCCTGTACGGCACGGTAGGCGACGAGCTGGCCGAGCCCGGCCGCCGCCCCGCACAGCAGCGACGAGCCGAGGAAACCGGCCAGGGCGGTCAGCAGGACGCGTTTGCCGCCGCATCGTTCGACCAGCCAGGCCGAGGCCGGTATGGCCATGGCCAGGCAGACCGGATAGACGACGACCACCCCGTCCAGCGCGGCGGTGGTCAGCCGGAACTGACGGGCGATCGAGGGCAGTGCCACCGTCGTGATCGCTCCGTCGACGATCGCGATGAACGTCACGCTGACGCATACGACGGGGACGACCAGACGCTGGCTGATGCGGTCGGGCAGTGCGGACAGCACGGAGTGACGTCGGTGCATATGCTGAGCATACTCACTATGTGCTTACTCAGCATATGGCTTCCATGCCGCGGGACAGGAGAGACTGGGCACCATGGCAGTGCAGGGCAGCAGCGACATCCTGATCGACGAGCTGTACGAGACGACACACCGGCTACGGCAGTTCGTGGAGGCCCGGTTGAGGGAGAAGGGGGCCTCCGTGGCCCGGCTGCGCGCCATGCGCATGCTGGCCCAGGCCCGGAAGCCGCTGCGGATGCGGGACCTGAGCGAGAGGGCGGGCATCGCGGCCCGTACCGCCACCACGATCGTGGACAGCCTCGAACGGGACGGGCTCGTGGAGCGGGTACGCCACCCGCAGGACCGGCGCGCCTTCCTGGTGCGGCTCACCGACGAGGGGCTGCGCTGCCACCGCGAGGCGGAGGAGATCGACCGGCTCGCCCTCGCCGAGGCGACCGCCGCCCTGGACGCGGACGACCGCGAACAACTGCGGGCGCTGCTGGCACGCATCCGCGACCACACCGTCTGACGGCGACGCCACGGCCCTGCGCACGCAGCGGCGGCAGGCCGGCCGAGCCCTTGATCGCCGCCCGTCCCCTGACAGCGGATGACCGCTGATACGGTCCCGCCATGGCTACAGCGGAGAGATCAGCGAGCAGCCCGGTTACCGCAGCCGACGTCGAACATGCCGTCCGCTTGGCGCTCACCACTCTGCGTGGGGCTGGGGCGCGGGACTGGAGCGTCAAGGCCGGTTCCCTGGAGTGGGATTGCTGGGAGACCGTCGAGCACCTCGCCGACGACCTGTTCTCCTACGCCGTCCAACTCAGCCCGGCGAACCCGCCGCTGGACACCCACGTCCCCTTCGCGTGGGGCCGGAAGAGGCCGGGCGGCCCGGCGAATGCCGTCTTCGCGGACCGCGAGGCCGGTACGGCCGGTCTGCTGGACGTGCTGGATGCCAGTGGCGGCTTGCTGACCGCGATCGTCCGCACCACGCCCCCGACGGTCCGGGCACACCACGTCTTCGGCGCCGCCGATCCCGAAGGCTTCGCCGCCATGGGCATCGTCGAGATCCTGGTGCACACCCATGACGTCGCTGAGGGCCTGGGCCTGGAGTGGACGCCGCCCGCCGACCTGTGCGACCGCGTGCTGGCCCGGCTCTTCCCCGACGCCCCGAGCGATACCGACCGGTGGCCAACCCTCCTCTGGGTCACCGGTCGCGCTGAGCTTCCCGGCCGGCCGCGCCTCACCACGTGGCGCTGGTACGGCACACCCCGCGTCGGGGATGAGTAGTGCGGCGGCCGACGCTGACCGGGAGTGGTACGACGCCGGCACCTCAGCCGGCACTCCTCGTGTGATTCCTCGGGCAGGAGAGCGTCAGGGCAGGGTCAGGATGCGGGGGCCCTGGTCGGTGATGGCGACGGTGTGCTCGATGTGGGCGGCCCTGCTGCCGTCGGTGGTGCGCAGGGTCCAGCCATCGCTGTCGGTGCGGTAGGCGTTCTGCCCGCCGGCCATGAGCATGGGTTCGATGGCGAGGACCAGGCCGTGGCGGAGGGGGAAGCCACGTCCGGGGCGGCCCCGGTTGGGGACGTGAGGGTCTTCGTGCATGCGGCGGCCGATGCCGTGGCCGCCGAAGTCGGCGGGCATGCCGCAGCCCGCCTTGCGGGCGACGGTGTCGATGGCGTGGGAGATGTCGCCGACGCGACCGCCCACCTGGGCGGCGGCGATGCCGGCGTCGAGGGCTTGCTGGGTGGCGTCGATCAGGTCCAGGTCGCCGGGGCGGGGCGTTCCCACGGTGAAGGTGATGGCCGCGTCGCCCGTCCAGCCGTCGAGTTGGGCGCCGCAGTCGATGCTCACCAGGTCGCCGTCGCGCAGCCGGTAGCCGGTGGGGATGCCGTGCGACACGGCGTCGTTGACGGACGTGCAGATCACGGCGGGGAAAGCGACCGGGGCGAAGGACGGCCGGTATCCGAGGAACGGGGAGCCGGCCCCGGCCTCGGCGAGAACCGACCGGGCCGCTTCGTCCAGTTCTCGCAGGGACACCCCGACGTCGGCTGCCTCTCGTACTGCGGCCAGGGCGCGGGCCACCACCCGTCCGGCTTCCCGCATCGCGTCCAATGCGGCATCGGTCTTGATCTCCACCATGTGTTCGTCTCCCCGGAGCACGTCGACCCAATACTTATACCGGTATGAGTATCACGGTCATGATGACGGGGAGGCGGCGCTGCGGACAGCGGTGAGGAAGTCGGCCAGGGCGTCGGCGATCACTTCGGGGGCTGCCAGGGAAAGCAGGTGCCCGGCGCTTGTTCACCGGCCAGCAGAACTTCACCACCTTCTTGCGACGCCAGGCCGGCCTGGCCCCCACCTCGTGGACGGCCACCCTCCCGCTCCGTCAGCCCTGACAGCGGGTGACAGGTCCCCGGCGCCAGGCGGGGGCCGTGGCGAAGATCCAGCGGTTCGCCGCCAGGGCGTCGTTCGGCTCCGGGCGGGGGCCGCGGCCGTGCAGGGCGGTGAAGTCGTACGGGGTGCGGACCGTCACCGTCCAGCCCCGGTCGGTGAGCCGGCCCGCCGAGTCGGGGCGTGGCTCGCCGTCGAACAGGGCGAGCAGGTCGATGCCGAGCCGTTGTCTCGCCGCGGTGTAGACCGGGCCGGCCCGTACCCCTGGTGACTCGGCGATGTCCTTGATCTCGTAGGCCAGGGTGCTGCCCGGTGCGCTCAGCCGGTCGATCGTGGCGACGAGGTGACGTTCGGCCGCCGCCGGGAGGTAGAGCAGCAGCCCCTCGGCCAGCCACGCGGTGGGCGCGGTGGGGTCGAAGCCCGCGTCCAGCAGTGCCTCGGCCCAGTCGAGCCGGAGGTCGGCCGCGAGGGTGCGGCGGGCGGCCGTGGGGGTGGCCCCGGTCTGGTCGAGGACCGCTTGTTTGAACGCCAGTACACCTGCGGTGTCCACCTCGTGGACCTGGCAGTCCGGCGGCCAGCGGAGCCGGAACGCCCGGCAGTCCAGGCCCGCGCCCAGCAGCACCACTTGGCGGACGCCCCGGTGTGACGAATGGAGCAGGTGGTCGTCCAGGACGCGGGTGCGCAGGCCGAAGTAGCGGCCCAGGCGGCCCCACAGCGGGTCGGCGTCACCGGCGGGCACCTGCTCCGGGCGGACCGGCCAGCCCGCCGAGGCCGGTGTCGCGCGCACGAAGTGCTCCGCGAACCGGTCCCGGGCCAGAGCGTCCGGGCGATGGGTCTCGATGGCGCGGGCCGCGGCCACCAGGAGGGCGGTGCGGCCCACACCCTCCGTCACACCGGTGTTCAGCCCGGCGGCAGGAGGCACGGCTCCTCCTCGGGTCGGGCCACGGGTGCGGTCCATGCCCGTGGGTCGTGCGCAGTGGTGGTCCGGGCGCCGTAGACGACGCGCATGAACCGCAGTACGGCGTCGTACGGCAGGTGCAGCGCGGCGGTGCAGTCCGTCAGGACGGTCACGTGGAAGCCCTTCTGGAACGCCGTACGGGCGGTGGAGTCCACGCACACGTCCGCGTACAGCCCGGCGAGGACGAGGTGGCCCACGCCCCGCGCGGTGAGGTGTTCCGCGAAACCGTCGCCCAGGAAGGCGTCGAAGCAGGCGTGTTTGGTGAAGACCCGCTCGCCCGGGGCCGGGGCGACGGCGTGGAACTCCGCTCCCCAGGAGCCGTCCAGGCACTTGGGCTGCTTGCCGAGGGTACGGTCCCTCAGCCGCCAGGCGGCCCCCTGGTGCTCGGCGTCGCCGACGAACCGTACGAAGATCACCTCCACGCCGCGCTCGCGGGCCTGGGCCACCGCCCGGACACAGCCGGCGACGGCCTTCTCCAGTACCGCCGGGTCCCTGTCCTTGCCGACGCGAGACTTGTTCTCGCCGGAGCGGGCCCGGGCCGTGTCGAAGCGGGCCCGGGCCGCCGGGCCGGTGCAGAAGTCGTTCTGCAGGTCCACGACGACCAGGGCCGTCGTCCCGTCCGGTCGCCCGGCGGTCATGACCCGCCGGCCAGGGCGGCGTCCCTCGGCGTCCCGTCGGCTCCTGGCACATCGAGGCAGTCGAGCAGGGCGTCGACCACGGTGGTGGTCGAGTGCCGCCCGCCGACGTCCGGGGTGCCGACGCCTCGCTCGTCCAGCATGCGCAGGGCCTGCTCGGTGGCCCGTACCGCTCCGGGGCATCCGGCGTGGCGTTCCGCGACGCGCGCCGCCGCGCGGATCGTCGCCACCGGGTTGACCAGGTCGCGTCCGGCGAGGTCGTCGGCCGATCCGTGCACCGTCTGGTACTCGACCAGACCGGACAGGTCGGGGTGGAGGCAGACGTTCTCGGTGCAGCGGTTCTCCTGCCGGTCCGAGCCGAACCGGTCGAGCAGCATGACGTGCATGATGTCGGCCCACTCGTTCCCGGCGACGATCAGGGTGCGGTCGGGCAGGCCGTGGGTGAGCAGGTTGCGGTTGACCGTGTCCGGCTGGAACAGGTTGACGCGTACGCCGAGCCGGCCGGCGAGGTCGGCCACCCAGGCGTCGAGGGCGCCGTCCAGCAGATGGAACTTGTACGCCATGACGATGCGGTCGAGGTGCCCGTCCGGCCATTCCCGCCGGGCGCGCCGCAGGGCGTAGGTGACGACGGCCTCGGTGATCTCCCGGCTGAAGGTCATGGTGCGGGTGACCTCGCCGGGCGTGTGCCGGTTGTCCCCGGTGTAGAAACCCTGGGCCTGGTCCCGGACGAGGAGCAGGGCGCGCCCGGCGTCGGTGAGCAGGTCGACCTTCACGGCGCGCAGCCGCTGCCGGACGAGGTAGAGGGACTGGGCGTTGATGGCGGTGCGGAAGACGGCTTCGGTGCCCTGCTCGGCCCGGGTGCGGCAGAACCGTTCGTAGTGGTCGGCGTCCTCGGCGGTCAGCGCTCGGATTCCGGCGACGTCCCGTTCGGCGCGGAGCGAGACGTAGGAGTGGTAGAGGCGGGGAGAGCGCTCGATCGTCACGCCGTGCGGGTGACCGGCGGTCAGCGCGCCCAGCACCTGCTCGAAGACGTCCGCGACCTCGGGGCCGGTCCCCCGGCCCACCGCGAGGCCGATGACGGGCTTCGTGGCACGTAAGTGCCGTTCCGGTCCCGGGACTTGGGGGCGGATCAC
This sequence comes from Streptomyces sp. NPDC052721, assembly GCF_040678315.1. NCBI lineage: Bacteria > Bacillati > Actinomycetota > Actinomycetes > Kitasatosporales > Streptomycetaceae > Streptomyces > Streptomyces sp. NPDC052721. The sequence goes on from NZ_JBFATL010000023.1 coordinate 127,223, forward strand.
TGGGGGGTGCCCGCGGTGAGGTGGTCGCCGGGGATGCCGGCCTTCTCCGGGCGGTAGTAGTCCCGGATGCCGTCCGCCCAGGTGACCACGGGGACGCGGTCGCCGTCGACCGGTTCGAAGGCGTCGAACAGGGCGTCGATGTTGGGACGTTGGAATCCGATGGCCGTCATCAGGGCGGTGAAATGGGGACGCTCGACGAAGCCGTCGCCGTCCGGGTCGCCCATGGTGGCCAGGGCGGCCGCGAACTCGTCGACCGTTGCGTCGAACCGCTCCGGGTCGAGCACCACGGCGGTGAACTCCTCGGCGCTGATCCGCCCGTCGCCGTTGGCGTCCAACTCCCGGACGAGCGTCTCCCAGTAGCGGCGGAAGGCGCCGAGCATCGTGCTCTTCGCGGTGTCGCCGGCCTCGGGCACCGCCGCGATGACCCGCTTGCCCATCAGCTCGAAGTCGCCGTCTTCCAGAACGCCGTTGCCGTCGGCGTCGAACAGGGAGAAGACGAGCTGGACGCGGTCGTTCGCCTCGGTGGTGGGCATGGTCTGTCACCTCTGCTGGAGCGCTGTTCGACGGGACGCCGCCGGACCGGGCAGGCCCCGGCGGCCCCTCCACTATCGGCTCGCCGCCGGGAGCCTGGCGAAGAAATCCGGGTGTGTGCACACGAAAGAAGGCAATCGGGTGGTTGGCGCATGAAGCGGTACGGTCCTGGAAAGCGGCGCCTTCCCGAGAGGCGGGCGGGGGTGGAGGTGCGGTGCTTCCACGCACGGACCTGACGGGCGCCTTCAAAGGGCCTGACCGGCGCCTCAGATGTGCGACTCGGGGGGAAATCCCGTCCAGCGCAGTTCGACGGGAAGATGCCGCATGTCGTTGGAGACGAGGACGGAGGCGGCCCGGCCGGGGGCGTAGCGGATGACCGTGAGTGCGGCGTTGCCGTGGTTGAGGCCGAGCCAGCGCCACTCGGGTGCGCACATGGCGTCCCGGACGAGCCAGGCGACGAGGAAGTTGTGCGTGACGACCAGTTCGTGCCGGTCCTCTTCGCCGTCCACCGGCCCGGTGAACAGATCCAGTGCCTGGCGGGCCAGCGCAGGGCCCTGCTCGCGCTCCTCGTCGGTGGCACCGGCGAGGAAGCGGAGGTAGAAGTCCGCCGACTCGGCCGGAAGTTCCTCCCGTTCCGGTATGTAGGGCACGTAGTCACCGGCGACGTCCGAGACGCGCAGAGGGACGTTCTCGAGGTGGTCGCCGATCAGGTGCGCGGTCTGTTCCGCCCGTGGCAGCGGACCGTGGTGGACAGCTGTGAAGGGGACGTCCCGGAGGCGTCGGCCGAGCAGTGCCGCTTGCCGCCGGCCGGCCTGGGTCAGTCCGCTCTCGTCAGGCGATGCCTCGCCGTGCCGGACGAGATAGAGGTAACGGGTGGCCGTGCCGGTCATCTCGAACTCCTCTGCACCCACTGGCGATCTTGTGCATCAATGGACGCCGCCTCCGTGTGTGCCGGTTCCCCACCAGTCCACCCGGCCCCGAGCGCTACGCCGCCGGGCTGACCGCCGGGACCGTCCAGGGCCGCTTCGACTTCACCCTCGGCGTGATGATCGACGGGCTCCCGGGGGCACGGCGCGACGCGTGACCAGGCCGGTCGGGGTCCGTGACCAGGCCGGGTCCCGGGTGGCGTGCCCGGCACGGGATGTGAGGCAGCCGGCCGGGGACGATGATGTCGGCGGGGGCTTCAGGTCTCCAACAGTTCTCTGTCAGGTGTCCCGGGGAGAGAAGGGAGATCCGCCATGGCCGCACAAGGCCCCGCGACTCACCCCACGACCGAGCTCGACGCCCGCTACAGCTCCGCGACCAACCCCCGCCCGGGTGCCGCGGACGTCACCGCCACCGAGTGGGCCGAGGCCCAGCGGCAGCTGGAGGCCGCCGAGATCTTCTGGGTGTCCACGGTACGGCCCGACGGCCGGCTGCACGTCACCCCCGTCATCGCCGCCTGGCACGACGGAGTGCTGTACTTCGCCACCGGCCCCGGGGAGCAGAAGGCGAGGAACCTCGCCCACGACGCGCACTGTGCGCTGACCACCGGGGGGAACTCCCTCACCCAGGGGCTCGACCTGGTCGTCGAGGGCACGGCGGAGCCCGTCACCGACCGGGCGGCCCTGGAGAAGGTGATCACGGCGTACGAGGCGAAGTACGGGCCGCGCATCACCTCGCCCGAGGGCCCCTTCCACGGCATCGGGGACGCGTTCCGCAGAGGGGACGCGGTGGTGTTCGCGCTGACCCCGGCCACGGCGTACGGCTTCGGCCGGAACGACGGGGTGTACTCGCACACGCGGTGGACGTTCTGAGCGACGGCGGACACCAGCCGACGCCGGGAGCAGGGCATTCTGTCCCGGGCCCGGGACTGGTCACTTCCAGGTGCGGTCGAGGAAGTCGGCGATCAGGGGGGCGATCTCCGGCAGGTGCGTCTCCAGGGCGAAGTGGCCGGTGTCGAAGAGGTGGAGTTCGGCGTCGGGCAGGTCGCGGAGGTAGGCGCGGGCACCGGGCTCGGGGAAGAAGGGGTCGTTGCTGCCCCAGGTGATGAGGGTGGGCGGGGTGTGCCGGCGCAGCCATGCCTGCCAGGCGTCGTAGCGCTCCAGGTTGGAGCGGTAGTCGAAGATCAGCTGTTCCTGGGCCTGCTTGCGGCCGGGCTGGTCGAGGAAGTGCTGGTCGAGGGTGTAGCCGTCGGGGGCGATCAGGTCGGGGTCGGCGACGCCGGTCACGTACTGGCCGCGGGTGCCGTCGAGGGTGAGCATGCCCTGGATGGCGTCGTGCGCGCCGGGGGTGTCGGGGGTCAGGCCGATGAGACCGCGGGCGGCGTCGGAGAGGCCTTCGTCGTAGGCGTTGCCGTTCTGCACGATCAGGCCGGCGATCCGTTCGGGGTGGCGTTCGGCGATGCGCAGTCCGACGGGCGCGCCGAAGTCGAAGACGTACATCACGAACCGGTCCAGGCCGAGCCCCTGGACGAAGCCGTCGGTGATGTCGGCGAGGCGGTCGAAGGAGTAGGTGAAGTCGTCCGGGGCCTGCGTGTGGCCGAAGCCGGGGTAGTCGGGGGCGATCAGCCGGTGGTGCGAGCCGAGGACGTCGATGAGGCCGCGGAACTGGTGGGAGCCGGACGGGAAGCCGTGCAGGAGCAGGAGCACGGGCGCGTCGGTGCGGTCGGGGAGGGATTCCCGGTAGAAGACGCGGACGCCGTCCACCTCCAGGTGACGGTGAACGGTACGGGTGACCGAAGCAAGCATGCTAATCCCTTCACTGTTGGTTGATGCATTAGGTATAGGCGACCCACGACTAACGCGTCAACTCGGCGATGTACCATTAGCAGCATGAGTGATCTCGTACCGCTGACCGGAGAACCCCTGGCCCTGGACCTGGTCAACACCCGTCCGGCCGCCGGGGACCTTCTCGAAACGCCGGACGGCCTGCGGAACTGGTGGACCCTGCAGGCCGACCGGCTCCCGGACGAGGTACCGCAGGAGATCACCGCCGCCGACCTGGCCGCCGTGCGCGCCGTACGGGAGCACATCGCCCGCGCCCTCGGCCACGTCCGTCGAGGCGACCGGCCCCTGGCCGCCGATCTGGAGGCGCTGAACGAGGCACAGCGGGCCGCGCCGGCGATCAACGAGCTGGTGTGGAACGGGTCGGCGGTGACCGCCGCCCGCCGGCGCGAGGGCTCTCCGGGCCGGCGGCTGGCCGCCTGGCTGGCGGAGGCCGCCGCCGAGGTTCTGGCCGATCCGGTGGCCACCAGGATCCGGGAGTGCGAGGCCGACGACTGCGTGATGCTCTTCCTGGCCACCCATCCACGCCGCCGCTGGTGCTCGGCCGCCCGCTGCGGCAACCGGGTGCGCGTCGCCCGCCACTACCACCGCCGCAAGGCCGGATAGGGCCGCACCCCTCGGCCTCGCGCGCGCCTCGCCGTCGACGAGCCGCCATCGGAGACCCTGCCCGCTCCGGCGCGCGCGGCCTCCAGGAGGTCACTCGGGCCGGCCGGGAAAATCGCGTGACGCGTCGTGCCCGGCCGCCCATAATCCCCGCGTGGCCACCAGGAACGTCGACACGGCTGAACGCGGCCCGTCCCCCCGGTTCTCCCTGACCGCGCCGGCCGGACGTGGCTTCGGCTCGATCCCGCCGACGGCGCTGGTACTGCTCGGCATCGTCAGTGTTCAGGTGGGCTCGGCACTGGCCAAGCATCTGTTCGGCACGGTGGGCAGCTTCGGGACCGTCGCGCTGCGGCTGTTCTTCGCGGCGGTGGTGCTGGTGGTGTTGTGGCGGCCGTCGCCGCGTATGCGTCGTCGCGCGTGGACGGTCGTGGTCGGCTACGGCGTCGTTCTCGGCCTGATGAACCTGTGCTTCTACCTGGCCCTGGCCCGGATTCCGCTGGGGATCGCGGTGACCACCGAGTTCCTCGGGCCGCTGGTGGTGGCCCTGGCCGGGTCGCGGCGATGGCTGGACGCGTTCTGGGCCCTGCTCGCGGCAGGCGGTGTGGTCCTGCTGATGGAGGGACGCGGCGATCTCGACCTCGTCGGTTTTCTGTTCGCCCTCGCCGCGGGAACGTGCTGGGGCCTGTACATCCTGGTCGGCGCGGCACTGGGCCGCCACACCACGAAGGGCGACGGTCTGGCTCTGGGCATGGCCGTCGCGGCGCTGGTGGCCGTGCCGTTCGGCGTGGCCGACAGCGGAACGGCGCTGGTGCGGCCGTGGGTGCTGGTCGCGGGGCTCGGCGTGGCCCTGTTGTCGTCGGTGATCCCGTACTCGCTGGACCTGGAAGCACTGCGCAGGATCCCACCGCGCGTGTTCGGCATCCTGATGAGCCTCGAACCGGCGATGGCGGCCCTCATCGGCCTCGTCGTCCTGCACGAGTCGCTGCGCTGGTCGCAGTGGCTGGCGGTGCTGTGCGTGGTGGCCGCGTCGGCGGGCGCGACCCGCGCCACCCGCACGGACGCCTAGCCGCACGGACGCCTGGCCGCGCGGACGCCTGGGCCCCGGCCGCGGTGACCGGTGGAAAAGGCGGTGTGCGGAGATCACGCGAGCGGCAGACTTGCCGCATGACCGCACCGGACCTCAAAGCCGACCTTCACTTCTACCTGCAGTCCGCCCGTGATGCCCTGCTGTGGAAGCTCGAAGGGCTCTCGGAGTACGACATCCGCCGCCCGCTGACGCCGACCGGCACCAACCTCCTCGGCCTGGTGAAGCACGTGGCCGGCGTGGAGTTGGGCTACCTCGGCGACACCTTCGGACGGCCGTCCGGTGAGCCGCTGCCCTGGCTGGACGAAGGTGCCGAGCCCAACGCGGACATGTGGGCCACCGCCGACGAGTCACGGGAGTTCATCGTGGAGTTGTACCGCCGGGCGTGGCGGCACGCTGACGCGACGGTGGACGCGCTGGCGCTGGACACGGTCGGCAGGGTGCCGTGGTGGCCCGACGGCAGGGACGAAGTGACGTTGCACCACGCGGTGGTGCGCGTGATCGCCGATACGCACCGGCACGCCGGGCACGCCGACATCGTCCGCGAACTCCTGGACGGTGCCGTGGGGATGGGCCAGGGCAACGACAGCATGGCGCCCGGCGACTCGGCGTGGTGGGAGACCTATCGAGGCCGGCTGGAGCGCGCGGCTCAGGAAGCCGGCCGAGGCGCCTGACCCGCGCCACCCGCGCACACCCGCGCGCCCCGCTTCGGCGCGTAGCAGGCGACGGGCGTCGGCGGAGGTCTCCCTCCCCCGGCGCCCCCAACGGACCGCCCGTGCGAGAACCACGGGCCGGTCAAATCGCGTTGTGGCCCTGAGCCGGGCTGCGAGAGCATCCGGGGATGGAAGAGCCTGCCGAGACTCTCACGTCCGACCGGGTCGTACTGCGCCGGTGGCGGACGACCGATCTCGATGCCCTGGACCGGGCCATATCCGAATCCCTGGACCACCTCGTGCCGTGGATGCCCTGGGCGGCCGACCCCGGCCGGCAGCAGACCGCCGGCTTCCTGGCCCGCAGCCACGAGGAGTGGGAGACCGGGCAGGCCTTCGGCTACGCGATCACCACAGGTGGCGTGGTGATCGGCAGTTGTGGCCTGCATCGCCGTATCGGTGCGGGCGGACTCGACATCGGCTACTGGCTTCATCCTCGCTGGACGGGACAAGGTCTCGCCACCATGGCCGCGGCGGCGCTCGTCGGCCAGGCCTTCCAGCTGGCGGGCATCGACCGCGTGGAGATCCATCACGATGCCGCCAACCCGGCCAGTGGGGCCGTAGCCGCCCGCCTGGGTTTCACCTGGGCCGGACGCGTGCAGGCGCCTGATGGGCCCGCCGCGCCCGGCGAGGCGGGGATCCATGTCATCTGGCGGATGACTGGGGACCAGTGGCGGGCGCGCGCGTCCGGGCGTGCCTGACGCGCGGGCTGAGCCGGGACGACGGCAGGGGCGCCGAGGCTCCGGCCGTCCCCGTGCCCGCCGGGATTCAGTCCTGCCGGGATTCAGTCCTTCGGGGCCGTGTCCGCCGTGCGGCCGACACCCTCGTACACCCATTCGGCGGTGTCGCCGGGATGCGATCCGGTGACGGGCGCGCGTCCGGCTCAGCCCGCGCGTCGGGCACGGCTGGGGCGCCGAGGCTCCGGCCGTCTCCGTGCCCGCCGGGATTCAGTCCTGCCGGGATTCAGTCCTTCGGGGCCGTGTCCGCCGTGCGGCCGACACGCTCGTACACCCATTCGGCGGTGTCGCCGGGATGCGGTCCGGTGGTGCTCGGCGGGTGCGGTCCGGCCCGCCGTGAGGCGGTTCCCGTGCCGTCGCGGCCGGTTCACGGTTCCGGTCTCCGGGACGTCGTCTGGGTGCGGGGGCGCGCTGTCGCCCATACGGTCGGACGCACGGACCAGCAGGCCCCAGAGGCCGCCGGGCGGTCGACGGAGGCCCGCTCGATGTGGGAGGGCACCGCGAGGCTGCCGGGCCAGTCAGGGAGACAGGCATGAGTCGAGCCAAGCGCAGGCCCCGCACCACCGCCGGCGAGCAGGCGGCAGCGAAGCAGGGCGGCGGAGCCCGCAGCTCCCCGGAGAACGGGTCCGCCGCACCTCCCCACCCCACGGAGCGGTCGGTTCCGGTGGAGCGGTCCGGCGTTGCCGATCGCGCGGGGTCCGCATCGGCGTCCCCCGCTGCGGCCGGACCGGCGCCACAGCCCGGCCACCCGGCCGGACCGGTCGCGGGACACCGTGCCGAGAGCCGTCCGGCCGTGTCCGGCGCGGCTGCCGCCCCGGGGCCCCGGACGATCCGGATGCGCATATCCGAGGGGGATCCCTGGTCGGTGATGGTGACGAGCTTCCTGCTTCTCGCGGGCGTCGGCATCCTGGCGCTCGCCACCACGGTCGTCCTGTGGATCATGATGGAGGCCATGGCACCGGACGTCCTTCCGGAGCTGAGCACCGTCGCGGCCATCGGGATCGGCGTCGTCACCGTGGAAGTGGTCCTGGGCACGGGCCTGGCGACGCTGGGCACCTTCCTCTACAACCTGTCGTCGCTGTACAGCGGGGGCGTCGAGGTGTCCGTGACCGACGATCTGGACCTGCCCCCGGCGACCGCCGAGGTCATGCCGGCCATGGCCGGCACCCGGGCTCGTGTGCGCCGCTCCCCGCGTGGGCGCACCCTCCGGCCGCGGTCGTGGTCGCGGTGACGAGAGCGGGGCCGAACATCTGCCGGCCGACGGCAACCCGAGGACGACGGAAGGCCCGTGCCTGCCTGGCTGCTCAGCGGCTGGTCCGGAGCAAAACCGCCACCCCGGCGAGCTTGTCCCGGTCGCGGACGGCGTAGACGCCGGTGAGCTTCCCTTCGGTGATCTCGACCAGGAAGACGCCTTCCGGGTGGCCGCCGCTGTGGACCCGCATCGCGGGCGCGCCGGTGCAGTCGACCCCCTTGATCCGCGGGTCCGCCGGCCGTCCTCCGCGGAAGGTCCGCGTGAGGACCGCGGCCGCCTTCTCCGCCCCCACCACCGGCCGCCGCGCCGCGGTGGTCCTCCCGCCGCTGTCCGCGGTCCAGGTGGCGTCCGGCACGAGCATTGCGAGCAGCCCTCCAGGTCACCGGTCGCCGCCGCGGTCATGAACCGCTCGGTGCTCCGCGCGGTCTTCGCCGCGTCCACGGGCTCGAAGCGCTCGCGCCGCGCCCGTACGAACTCGCGGGCAAGGTACGGCACCTGACGATGCGTCATCACCGAATTGCCCACCGCCCCGGCGACGTCGTCGTAGGCGAAGCCGAACACCTCGCGCAGCACGGGTCGCGGAGCGCCCGGCGGCCTCGCCTTCGTACCGCTTCTCCGTGAAGCCGGCGACCGTCAACGTTGCTGAAGCTCCCGTCCCCGGAGCGTATGCCGCACCACGGACGACGCCGCCGAGCAGTCCGGCGCGCACACCGTGCACTACAAGTCACACAGCTGTGCACGGACAAGTCATTCGGGGCGAATCGACGTCATAGCGTCGAGTCACCAGGCCCGTCGAGTCCGAGGACATCCCCTTGACATCAGTGGAACACTCCGCAACACCCACCCAGTTCGGGATCTTCACGATCGGTGATGTCACGCCGGACCCCACCACGGGGCGGACCCCGACCGAGCGCGAGCGGATCAAGGCCATGGTCGCCATCGCGCTGAAGGCCGAGGAGATAGGCCTGGACGTCTTCGCGACCGGTGAGCACCACAACCCGCCGTTCGTGCCGTCCTCGCCGACCACGATGCTCGGCTACATCGCCGCCCGCACCGAGCGGATCATCCTGTCGACGTCGACCACGCTGATCACCACCAACGACCCGGTGAAGATCGCGGAGGACTACGCGATGCTC
>NZ_JBFATL010000024.1:0-134153 GCF_040678315.1 Streptomyces sp. NPDC052721
GCGACCTCGGTCAGCCCCACCTCGGCGAAGTTCCCCAGGGTCAGGTCCAGGACCGTCAGCGACTCCTCCGCTCCCTCGGGACCCACCGGCACCAGCGCCTTGGGCAGGGTGTCGGTGTAGGGGCGCAGACGGCGCCCGGCGCCGGCAGCCAGTACGAGGCCTATCATCGCGGTTTCTCTCCTTTGTTTCAGCTGTGCCGAGGCACTGTACGCCGTGACCCGGCTCCGGCGCCCCGGGGAGAACTCGCTCCAAGGCCCCGACAAGGGGGTGTGGTCCCGCCCGAAGGGGCAGGACCACACCCGGTGGGACGAGGCTCAGTCCTCGTCCGCGGCGGTGGAGACCGTGGTGGTCTTCTTCGCCGTCGACTTCGCGGCGGCCGTCTTGGCGGTCTTCGCCGCCTTCTTGGCCGTCGTCTTCTTGGCGGCCGTCTTCTTGGCCGCGGTCTTCTTCGCGGCCGTCTTCTTCGCCGTGGCCTTCTTGGCCGCCGTCTTACGGGCGGTCTTCTTGGCCGGCGCGGCCTCCTCGGCAGCCGTCTCCTCGGTCACCGGAGCCTCGGCGGCCGGGGCCTCAGCCGCCGTCGCCTCCTCCGCCGTGGCCGACGGGACGACCACGACGGCCGCCTCCTCGGGTGCGGTCGGCGCGGTGGCCTGGCGCACCGCGCGGCGGCGCGGGCGGGCCGGGGCGGCGGCGCTCGCGGCCCCCGCCGGCTTCTCGGCCGGGGACTCAGCCGGGGTCCCGGCGACCGGAACAGGCTGCTCCGCCGGTGCCTCGGCCGCGGGCGCCGTCTCCGGCACCGTCACGACGGCCGCCTCGGCACCCTCCGGGGAGCCGGCCGGGGCCGACACCTTCCGGGTCGCCCGACGGCGCGTACGGCCCTTGGGCGCCGCCTCGTCGGCGGCCGGGGCCTCGGCCTGCGGCGCCGGAACCACCTGGTCCTCGGCTGCCACGGGCTCGGCCAGCGCCTCGGCGGCCGGCTCCGGCCGCACCGGGCGCGCCGCCGCCTCCTCGGCGGTGACGTCCTGAGCGGTCGGAACCTCGGCCTCCGCGGCGTCCGCAGCGGCCTTGCCGGCCTTGGGCGCCCGCTCGGCCCTGGGCGCCTTCTCCGCCTTGGGCGCGCCGGCCGGCGCCGACACCCGGCGGCTCGCCCGGCGCCGCGTACGGCCACGGGTGGCCGCCGCCTCCGCCTCGGCGACGCTGCTGTACAGCTCCTCGTCCGGCGCGAACTCGGGCGCGGGCAGGGCCACCGGCTCGGCGGCCTCGGCGGCCACCTCCACGGCGGTCTCCACCTCGGGCTCGACGGCCTCGCCGGTCTCCACGGCCACGGCGGCGGTCTCGTGCACGTGCTCGTGCACGGGCTCCGGCGCCTCGGTGCCCCGGCCGCGCTTCTTGCGCTTGCCGCCGCCACCGTTCGCGGTCGCCTGGTCCAGGTGGACGATGACTCCGCGCCCGTTGCAGTGGACACAGGTCTCGGAGAACGACTCCAGCAGGCCCTGTCCGACCCGCTTGCGGGTCATCTGGACGAGGCCCAGCGAGGTCACTTCCGCGACCTGGTGCTTCGTACGGTCGCGGCCCAGGCACTCCAGCAGGCGGCGCAGCACCAGGTCCCGGTTCGACTCCAGGACCATGTCGATGAAGTCGATCACGATGATGCCGCCGAGGTCACGCAGCCGCAGCTGGCGCACGATCTCCTCGGCCGCCTCCAGGTTGTTCCTGGTGACCGTCTCCTCCAGGTTGCCGCCCTGGCCGGTGAACTTGCCGGTGTTGACGTCGATGACGACCATCGCCTCGGTCCGGTCGATGACCAGCGAACCGCCGCTGGGCAGCCAGACCTTGCGGTCCAGCGCCTTGGCGAGCTGCTCGTCGATCCGGTAGGTGGCGAAGACGTCGACCTCGGAGGTCCACTTCGACAGCCGGCCGGCCAGGTCCGGGGCGACGTGCGAGACGTACCCGTGGATCGTCTGCCAGGCCTCGTCACCGCTGACGATGACCTTGGAGAAGTCCTCGTTGAAGATGTCGCGCACGACCCGGACGGTCATGTCCGGCTCGCCGTACAGCAGCGTCGGAGCGCTGCCGCCGTTCTTGGCCTTCTTCTGGATGTCCTCCCACTGCCCCTGCAGCCGCTCGACGTCGCGGCGCAGCTCGTCCTCGCTCGCGCCCTCGGCGGCGGTGCGCACGATGACGCCCGCGTCCTCGGGGACGATCTTCTTGAGGATGGTCTTCAGCCGGGCCCGCTCGGTGTCGGGCAGCTTGCGGCTGATGCCGGTCATCGAGCCCTCGGGGACGTACACGAGGTAGCGCCCGGGGAGGGAGACCTGGCTGGTGAGCCGCGCGCCCTTGTGCCCGATCGGATCCTTCGTGACCTGCACGAGGACGGACTGGCCGGACTTGAGCGCGGACTCGATCCGGCGCGGCCCGCCCGCCATGCCGAGCGCCTCGAAGTTGACCTCACCGGCGTACAGGACGGCGTTGCGGCCCTTGCCGATGTCGATGAAGGCGGCCTCCATCGACGGCAGCACGTTCTGGACCTTGCCCAGGTAGACGTTGCCGACGTACGAGGTCGACTGTTCCTTGTTGACGTAGTGCTCGACGAGCACGCCGTCCTCCAGGACGCCGATCTGCGTACGCTCGCCGTGCTGGCGGACGACCATCACGCGCTCGACGGCCTCGCGGCGGGCGAGGAACTCGGCCTCGGTGATGATCGGAACGCGTCGGCGCCCCTGCTCACGGCCTTCCCGGCGGCGCTGCTTCTTGGCCTCCAGACGGGTCGAGCCCTTGATGGACTGCACCTCGTCGGACGGCTCGCTGGGCTTGCGCGGCTCGCGGACCTTGACGACCGTGCGCTCCGGGTCGTCCTCGGACAGCTCGGTGTCCACGGTGGTGTCACCGGCCCGACGACGGCGGCGACGGCGACGGCGGCTGCTGGAGTTGGAGCCGGCGGACTCCTCGCCACGCGCCTCGTCGGCGTCCTCTTCCTCCTGCTCGGCGGTGTCCTCGGCGTCCTGCTCGGCCTGCTCGGCGGCCAGTTCCTCGGCGTCCACGCCCTCGCCGGACTCGCCCTCGGCCGCGTCACCGCGCCGGCGACGGCGTCCGCCACGGCGGCGGCGACGGCGCGAGCCGGACTCCTCGAAGCCCTCGGCGCCCTCGGTCTCGTCGCCGTCCTCGCCCTCGGCGAGGTCCTCGGCGGCCTCCGGGGCCTCCTCGGCCTCCTCCGGTTCCTCGGCCTCGGCGGCGGCCTCCACCGGCCTGCTCTCCTCGGCGGCGGCGCCACGGCGCCGCCGGCGCCGGCGGCCACCGGTCTCGACGCGCTCCTCCGCGTACTCCTCGGTCTCGTCGGCCTCGTCCACCTCGGCGGCCTCGGCAGCCGCCTCGGCGGCGGCCCGCTCCGGCGTCTGGAACTGGGGCTCGGTGAACACCGGCGCCTGGAAGACGGCGACGGCGGGGCGGGCGGGCCGGCGCGGGGCGTCGGCCTCCTCCGGCTCGGTGGCCCGCGCAGCGGCGGGCCGCGCGGGCTCGGCGAACCCGGACGCGGCGCGGACGACCCGGCGCCGGGCCCGACGCGGCGCCCCGGCCTCGGCCTCGGCGGCCGGTGCGGGAGCCTGCGGCGCCGGGGCGGGCTGGGTGGCCGCGGCCGGCTCGGTGGTGTGCGTGGTCGCGGGGACCTCCGGGGTGTGGGTGGCCACGGCGGCCTCGGCCTCCACGGCTTCCTCGGTGGCGGGAGTGGTGTCGGATGCGGACACCCGGCGGGTGGCACGACGACGGGTACGGCGCGGAGCGGCTTCCTCGGCCGCGCCGGCCTCCGGCGCCTCCTCGGCGGGCTTCGGTTCCGCAGCGGCGGCGGGGGCTGCCCCGGCCTCCACGGCTTCCTCGGTGCCGGGCGTGGTGACGGGCGCGGACACCCGGCGGGTGGCACGACGACGGGTACGGCGCGGAGCGGCTTCCTCGGCCGCGCCGGCCTCCGGCGCCTCCTCGGCGGCCTCCCGTGCCTCCTCCGCGGCCTCGGCGGCATCGGCGGCCGGAGCCTCCTCGGCGTCCTTCGGAGCACCGGCGGGCGCGGACGCCCGGCGGGTGGCACGACGACGCGGACGCGCGGCGGGAGCCGCTTCCTCGGCGGCGGGCGCCGGCACAGCGGCAGCGGCCTCTTCGGTGCCCTCGGCCTCGGCGATCCCGCCGGCCTCAGCGGTCTCGGTGACGTCCTCCGTCACCTCGGTGATCTCGTCGGCCTCCGCGGCCGGTACGGCCGGCACGGTGACCTCCGTGGGCGCCTCCGCCGCCGCGGCGGGCGGGCCCGCCGGGCGAGAGGCGGCACGGCGACGCCTGCGCGGCGGCAGGGTGTCGCTGGGAGTGTTCAGTTCGGAACCCTCATTGGGTTCGGTCGGTTCGAGCATGCGGGCGTTTCTCCCGTCAGGCTCCCGGGCGCCGCACCTGGTCCGGCGACGGTCTCAGGGACCGTCCGCCGTTGACGTCCGCGGCCGCGCGATGCGCGATGGCCGCCGTCCGGGGCGCGGGCGCCGCACGGGAGCACTCTGTGTCCTGTCTCGCCGGTTCCGTACGCCTTGTCGGTACGGCCTGGCGAAAGTCTTCTGGTCGGTGCGCTGCCCGACCCAGGTGGCTCCCGAGTACGAGGGCGGCGCTACGACGTCCGTCCCTACGCGGGACCTTCCGGCGTCGGCGCCGTCGCGGCGGCGGCCGGCTGGGCCGTCAGGGCCCCGGCAGCCTCGCGGTCGGGCGCGAGCGGGTCGGTCACCGTGCCGGTCTCTTCATCGAACAGCCCCTGCGCCAGCCTGGTCACCGCTGCGGGGACCGGCGGCGCCAGGTCGGCCACGGCGCGGAGACCGGACAGGACGTCGTCGGGTCGTACGGCAGGCGTCACGTGCCGAACAACCAGCCGCAGTATCGCACAGGGCTGGTCGCTAGGCCTATCAGCCGGTGAACCGTGCGTCTCCAGGCTCACCACCGCCGGGCGGGCGTCGAAGGTGCGGACGCCGTTCTTGGTCAGCCGCTGCACCTCGACGGTGTCGGCCTTGGTGAAGGCCTCGACCGCGCGCTCGGCGTCGACCGGGTCGACGCCGTCCAGCCGCAGCTCCCAGACGGAGGCCGTCAGCCGGTCGGCGAGGCCCGAGGTCCGCGCCTCGACCGCCTCGACGACGTCGAGCCCGGCGGGCAGCGACTCGTCGAGGAGGACGCGCAGCGTCTCGGGATCGCGCGCTTCGGTGAGCGCGATCTCCAGGTACTCCGCCTCACTGCCCGTGCCGGTGGGTGCGGCATTGGCGTACGACACCTTCGGGTGCGGCGTGAACCCGGCCGAGTACGCCATGGGCACCTCGGCGCGGCGCAGCGCACGCTCGAAGGCGCGCTGGAAGTCTCGGTGGCTGGTGAACCTCAGGCGGCCGCGCTTGGTGTAGCGCAGTCGGATGCGCTGCACCGCGGGTGCGGGCGGCGGGCCTTCGGGCTGTCGCTTGCCCAGTGTCCTAGTCCTTCGTGAGAGCGGTCGTACTCCTACCAAGAGTACGTGTGTCGCGGGCGGCAGGTTCCCGCCGGTCCACCGCCGCCGGCTTCCGGGGGTCGCCGAACAGCATCCGGCGGACATCCGCGCGGGCCTGCCGCACGGTGTCCCGGGCCGTGGTCAGCGCCTCCCGCGAGACCCGGCCCACCACGCGCAGGCCCTCCGCGACGGGCCGCAGAACGGCGTCCCGTACGACGTGTCCGACCGGGGTGAGGACGGTCCGGTACACCCGGCGCACCGGCTCCACGAAGATCCACCGGAAGAGGGTCCCCAGCGCGCGCCCGACCGCCAGGGACATCCGCCCGGCGACCCGCCAGGCGTGTCCGAGGGCCTCCCCCACCTCGCGCGCGACGACCGCGAGAAACCGGCCGACGGGTGCGAGGACCCAGCGCCACAGTGCCAGCGCGGGCAGCACGAACAGGACGCGGGCGGTCCAGTACAGGGCCAGACCGGCACCGGTGACGAGCAGTCCCAGCAGCCGGCCCAGTCCCCGTGCGCACCACGCGGCGGCCCGGCCGACGGGTGCGAGGACCCAGGTGTACAGCCACCGCGCGGGTACGACCAGCAGGTACCGCAGCAGCCAGGCGACGGACGTGTACGCTCCGGCCCCGAGGGCGGCCAGTACCGCGCCGACGCCCTTCAGCAGCCAGGCCAGTGCGTGCCCGACCGGGGTGAGCACGCGCGCGTACACCCACGCGAGCCCGGCGCCGGCCCCGCGCGCCAGCCAGGCGAGGGTGTGCCCGACGGGGGTGAGGACGTACCGGTAGCACCACACGGCCGGCAGGACGAGGAGGACCTCGCCGAGCCAGGCGACGGCCCTGCCGGCGGGCACCAGGACGTACCGCCACAGGCCCACGAACGGCCACACGAACACGGCCCGGCCGGCCCACAGCAGCGCCCGTCCGAGCGGCCTGAGCACGGTGTCCCGCAGAAACCGCCCGGTGACGACGAGCGCGTCCCACACCATCCGCACCGGCACGACCAGCACCAGGACGACGATCCGCACCGGAAGGCGGACGGCGACGACGAGGCACCCTTCGGGCTGGCGGGACGCGGGCGCCGGCTTCTGGAGGTCCATACAGGGGTAGACGCGCGGCCCGCCCGTTCGGATCCGGTCAGGTCACGCGGGCTTTGTAGGACTCCGGATAGCGTTGCGTGAACTTCACGGCCACGACGAGCAGGGCGATGGGGACGACCCAGTTGAACCAGTCGTCCTGGGCCGGGTACCGGACGGCCAGCCAGGTGGAGACCGTCATCAGGGCGAAGGCCACGCCCCACACGGCCGTCAGCACCCGGTTGATGTGCCGGAACACGGGCGAGTCCCAGAACTCGCGGGGTGTCTGTTCCCGGGCGTACTGCGCGGTGAAGGGATCGGTGAGCAGCGAGCCGAGCGCCACGACGGCCACCAGCCCGTTCGAGATGACCTGGGCGTACGTCTCCAGCCAGGCGAGTTCCCCGCGGTCCAGCGCCAGCGCCAGGACCGAGAGCACGGCGAAGAACACGATGCCGGTCACGTCGAGGACGCGGAGTGTGCCGTGCAGCATGTCCTGCGCCGACAGGACGATCGAGGCGACCAGTGCGGCGAGGGCCGCGTACTCCCAGGTGCTGGGACTGGCCACCACGCCGAAGATGATCCACGGGACGAACGAGAAGAAGACGCCGCCGGAGCTGACGGGCTTCTTGGCCGTGGTCTTCGTCGCCGTCTGCTGAGCCATGGGAAGCCTCCCGTCGGTCCGCGCGGCCACCCCCTTGTTCCCATCGTGCCGCCGAAAGGCCACCCGCCGCCCGTCGTGCGGCCCCGGCGGAGGACCCCTAACGTGAACATGCGGTCCGGACGGTCGAGGGGTACCGCTGCCACCTGCCCGGGAACCGCCATGACCTACCGATTCAGCGAGAACCTCCAGTTCGATTACGAGATCCTGATCGCGCTGGGCTCCGCCTGGCGACAGGGCGCCGATGTGGGCGAGGTGCTGGCCACCGCCTCCGCCGTGGCGGACGGTGACGCGGAGGCGTGGTTCTCCGGCTGGGTCCGGCTGGCCCGCAGGGTCCGTGAGCAGGCCGACCGCAGCGCGGCCGAGGGGCTCGCGGTCAGCGCGCGGAACGGCTGGCTGCGGGCCGCCGGATATCTCGGCACGGCCCTGGTGGGCGTCGACGCGGTCGCTGATCCGCACAAGCGGCTGACGGAGGTGTTCCCCGAGCACCGGGCATGCTTCGACCGCTTCCTGCGGGCCTGGGACCCGCCCGCCGAACCCGTCTCGATCCCGTACGAGGACACCTCCCTGCCCGGATATCTCGTCAGCCCGCCCGGCGCCCCCGGACCGCTGCCCACACTCATCGCCAACAACGGCAGCGACGGCCCGATCAGTTCGGCCTGGACGCTGCTCGGCGCCCCGGCGGTGGCCCGCGGCCACCGCGTCCTGCTCTTCGACGGTCCGGGCCAGCAGTCGATGCTCTTCGAGCGGGGCGTCACCTTCCGGCCCGACTGGGAGAAGGTCATCACCCCGGTCGTGGACTTCCTCCTCTCCCGCCCCGACGTGGACCCCCGGCGGATCGCCCTCGCGGGCATCAGCCAGGCCGGCTACTGGGTGCCGCGCGCGCTGGCCTTCGAACACCGGATCGCCGCCGCGGTCGCCGACCCGGGTGTGGTCCGCGTCGCCGACAGCTGGTGGCGGAACCTCGGCCCCGACCTGCGCGCCCTGTGGGACTCCGGCGACCACGAGGCCTTCGACGGCTCCATCGGGGAGGGCTTGCGGCAGGACCCGGCCCTCGCCGCGATGTGGCGCCGGCGGGCCAAGCCGTACGGCATCGAGTCGCCGTACGCCCTGCTGACCGAGGTGTCCCGGTACGACCTCACACCCGTCGCCGGCCGGATCACCACCCCGCTGCTGATCACCGACCCGGACGGCGAGCAGTTCTGGCCGGGCGCCTCACGGGAGTTGTACGACCTCCTGCCCGGGCCGAAGCAGCTGGTGCGCTTCACCGAGGAGGAAGGAGCCCATCTGCACTGCGAACCGATGGGCCGCGCCCTGTTCGAACAGCGGGTCTTCGACTGGCTGGACACCGTCCTGGCCGCGCTCTAGCCGAGCTGTCCCGCCCGCACCAGCCCCTGGGTCCTCCGGCACTCCCCCGCGCCGGACGTCGTCAACGGCCGGCGCGGGGGAACCGCACGTGCGGTTCAGTCCGAGTCGTCGCCGCACTCCGGCTCGGCCGGCCTCGGCGGGGACGGCTGGGTGCCGTCCTTGGCAACCGGCTGGAAATAGTGGCCCAGCGCCCAGGCGGCCACACGGGTGCCGGCCCGGCAGCCCGCCACGTCCGCCGTGCGGGAGTGGACGCCGCCCCACACACGGGCGTCGACGACGTCCCGGTTGAAGTCGTCGGCGGACCCGTAGAACCGCGTGGTGCCGGTGACCTCGGAGTGGAGGCGGAGGTCGATGCGCGAGGTGCCGAGCACACCGGTCACGGCGCGTGCCACGGCCGCGGCGACGGTCGTGTGACCGGCCAGGTAGTCCGGGTGCGGTGGGGTGAGGAGCAGCGGTTCCCAGGCCGGGTCCGCCGTCGTCGCGGGGTTGCCGTCGGTGTCGGCGAGGCGGATGGCGGTGATCGGCCGCCAGGAGCCGTAGTGGAGCTTGGAGTCCCATGCGGTGACGACGGCGTCGGTCGCCGACGCGTTCACCGCCGCGAACAGCCGGGCCGTCTCGGCGATGCCGAGCCGGTGCCGGGCGGCATGGTCTCGCACGGCTGTCTGGACCTGTTCGACCAGGTTGCCGCTGAAGAAGAGCGCGGTCTCGGTCTGCCGCGCGCTCCTGCCCGAACCGGTCTTCGCGCCCATGGCCTTCAGCTCCTGGACGTCCTCGGCGTAAGCGGCCGAGGAGAGGGCGGGTGGTCCGCCGGGGCGGAACTGCTGCGGGGAGACGAGCAGGAGGGGCCGGAGCCTGGCGAGCCAGGTGTCGATGAAGGGCTGGAACGCGGGCGGGGTGGGCCGCCAGACCCCCGGTGCCGGGGAGGCGGTGAACGGAACGTCCGCGAACCTGCCGTCCCCTTCCCGGAGTTCGACGACGCGGGCGGCGGCCCGCTTTCCGTAGGCGACGCCCCGGTCTCTGGCCTGACCGGCCGGAAGAGCGGCGAGCGAGTCCGCGTAGGCGCTGTCGAGCCGCTCCTTGAAGGCAGGGAAATAGGTGAGCAGCACGTCGTGGGCCGCGGTGGCGGCGGCCGCCGCGGAGGATGCCTTGGCCGGGCCGCGCCCGTGCCATTTGTACAGGGCGTAGCGGCCTTCGATGCCCACCACGGCGTTGTACACGGCGACGGAGACGAACCCCTGCCAGATCGCTGCCTGCCCGGAGGGGCGTGGACCCAGGCTGGTCGTGATCGTGTCGGTGGCGATGGCGTTCCACTCGCGGACCACGGCTGCCGGATCCGCCGCGGTCCGGATGCCCGCGTCGGGGGCACGTGTGGCGGCGGTGAGCGTCACCAGGACGATGGCCACGACGGCGCAGGTGAACGACCGGACAGCCGAACGCGGAGGAACGGGAAGAGAGGGCTCTTGAGGCACAGCGTGCTCCCTGGAGTCGGGTGCCCAAGGCCTAACAGCGGCCCGCCGCGCGAGCAAGACAACGCGCCGCCGAACACCGACGAGCCCCCTTCCCGGCAGAAAGGGGACTCGCAGGATCACACAGTGGCGGCTCCGCGCACGCCCTCGGCACCGTCGCCGCGGTCGCGGATGCGGAGCGTCGAGGCGAGGCGCTCGCCGGCATCTTCCTCATCGCCTACGCCGGCATGACCATCCCGCCGCTCCTCACCGCCGGCGCGCTCCCGGATGCTTCGACGCTGAAACCCGACTCTCCAGGAGCCGGCAGCGGCGTACGGAAATACGCCGACGGCGCCGACTCGCTCACCTCAGTGCGCGTGCCCGCTCGCAGCCGGCGCCGGCCCCGCGTTCTTCACCGTCAGGGGAAGCAGCTTCTTGCCGGTCGGGCCGATTTGTATGGCCGTGTCCATCTGCGGGCAGACGCCGCAGTCGAAGCACGGGGTCCAGCGGCAGTCCTCGACCTCCGTCTCGTCGAGGGCGTCCTGCCAGTCCTCCCAGAGCCAGTCCTTGTCCAGGCCGGAGTCGAGGTGGTCCCAGGGCAGGACCTCCTCGTAGGTGCGCTCGCGGGTGGTGTACCAGTCGACGTCCACGCCGTAGGGGGCGAGGGCCTTGTCGGCGCACCGCATCCAGCGGTCGTAGGAGAAGTGCTCGCGCCAGCCGTCGAAGCGTCCGCCGTCGTCGTACACCGCGCGGATGACCGCGCCGATGCGGCGGTCGCCCCGGGAGAGCAGGCCCTCCACGATGCCGGGCTTGCCGTCGTGGTAGCGGAAGCCGATGGAGCGGCCGTACTTCTTGTCGGCGCGGATCTTGTCGCGGAGCTTCGCGAGGCGCTCGTCCGTCTCCTCGGCGGAGAGCTGCGGGGCCCACTGGAAGGGGGTGTGGGGCTTCGGGACGAAACCGCCGATCGAGACCGTGCAGCGGATGTCGTTCGAGCCCGAGACCTCACGGCCCTTCTGGATGACGCGGGTCGCCATGTCGGCGATCTGGAGGACGTCGTCGTCGGTCTCCGTCGGCAGGCCGCACATGAAGTACAGCTTCACCTGGCGCCAGCCGTTGCCGTAGGCCGTGGCGACCGTACGGATCAGGTCGTCCTCCGAGACCATCTTGTTGATGACCTTGCGGATGCGTTCCGAGCCGCCCTCCGGGGCGAAGGTCAGACCCGAGCGGCGGCCGTTGCGGGTCAGCTCGTTCGCCAGGTCGATGTTGAAGGCGTCGACGCGGGTGGAGGGGAGGGACAGGCCGATCTTGTCGTCCTCGTAGCGGTCGGCGAGGCCCTTGGCGATGTCGCCGATCTCCGAGTGGTCGGCCGACGACAACGACAGCAGGCCGACCTCCTCGAAGCCCGTCGCCTTGAGGCCCTTGTCGACCATCTCGCCGATGCCCGTGATGGAGCGCTCGCGCACCGGGCGGGTGATCATGCCCGCCTGGCAGAAGCGGCAGCCGCGCGTGCAGCCGCGGAAGATCTCCACCGACATGCGCTCGTGCACGGTCTCGGCCAGGGGGACCAGCGGCTGCTTGGGGTACGGCCACTCGTCCAGGTCCATGACGGTGTGCTTGGACACACGCCACGGGACGCCCGACTTGTTGGGGACCACGCGGGCGATACGGCCGTCGGGGAGGTACTCGACGTCGTAGAACGCCGGGATGTAGACCCCGCCGGTCTTCGCGAGGCGGAAGAGGACCTCCTCGCGGCCACCGGGGCAGCCCTCGGCCTTCCACTCGCGGATGATCCGGGTCATGTCCAGCACGGCCTGCTCGCCGTCGCCGATGACCGCCGCGTCGATGAAGTCGGCGATCGGCTCCGGATTGAAGGCCGCGTGGCCGCCGGCCAGGACGATGGGGTCGTCGGTCGTGCGGTCCTTGGCCTCCAGCGGGATGCCGGCCAGGTCCAGCGCGGTGAGCATGTTGGTGTAGCCCAGCTCCGTGGAGAAGCTGACGCCGAGCACGTCGAAGGCCTTCACCGGGCGGTGGCTGTCCACCGTGAACTGCGGGACGCCGTGCTCGCGCATCAGCGCCTCCAGGTCCGGCCACACGCTGTAGGTGCGCTCGGCGAGGACCCCTTCCTGCTCGTTCAGGACCTCGTAGAGGATCATGACGCCCTGGTTGGGCAGGCCGACCTCGTACGCGTCCGGGTACATGAGCGCCCAGCGGACGTCGCACTCGTCCCACGGCTTGACCGTGGAATTGAGCTCGCCGCCGACGTACTGGATCGGCTTCTGCACGTGCGGGAGCAGAGCTTCGAGCTGCGGGAAAACCGACTCGACAGGCATCTCGCGAACCTTCATGAGCTGACAGGGGGGACCATCAAGCCTAACCCGCCCGGGGGCCTCCCCCGAACGCTCAGCGAGCCGCCCCGGACCCGATCTCCTTCCAGAGCCGGGGCAGCTCCGCCTCCGTCTCCGCCGCCCGCGCCTCCTCCCTGCCGTACAGCACGCCGTAGGTGAACGCGCTCTCCCCCGCCGCGTGCGCCACCGCCGCGAGCTCGCGGAGGGTGCGGCGGGCCATGACGCTGTCCTGGTGGTCTCCGAGGAGGGTCGTCAGGGATTTCATGGCCGTGGTGAGGGCGCGGGCGGGGGTGCCGAGCGCCTCGGTGGCCGCCTCGGCGGCGTAGCGGGTGCGCTTGGCCTTCTTGCGGGCGTCGTGCAGGGCGAGGTCGCGGTCCTGCCCCGGCGGCAGCTCCAGCGCGTGCTGCACGACGTCCGTCAGCTTCTTCTCCTGCTTGCGTACGGCCTTGGCGAGCGCCTTGTCCGGCTTCTTGCCGGCCGTCTTGCGCAGCGGCGGGTCCGCGAGGAGGGCGTCCAGGGCGTCCAGCAGGGCCAGATAGCGGCGGGAGTCCAGCACTCCGGTGAGGTGGGCGTGGGCGCCGCCGTGCCGGGCCCGGGACCATGCGGTCAGCCGCTCGGGGACGGGGCCGGTGATCAGGGCGGCGGGGAGCGCGTCGAGGGCGGTGGTCAGGCGGTCGGCCAGCACCTCCTGGTCACGGTCGACGCCCAGCTCGCCCGCGAGCCACTTCAGCTCGGCGCCGAGGGGGCCGGTGACGGTGCGGTCCAGAAGGGCACCGAAAGTGCGCAGGGTGCTGCGGGCGCGGCGGGTGGCGACCCGCATGCGGTGCAGGGAGTCGGGGAGGTCGCGGCGGACGGCGGGGTCCAGCTCGACCAGCGCGTCCCGCTGGGCGCGGAGGTAGGCGAGGACGTGGTCACCTGCGGTCACCGGCGGCGGGGACCCGGCCTTCTTCCGGCGTCGGCCCCCAGCTGTCTGTTCCAGGGCGCGGGCCAGCTTCGACGGCGACCGGGACGGCCGTACGCCCGCCTTGCGCAGCCGTTTCTCCAGCTGGTCGAGGAGGGCCGGGTCGCCGCCGTCGGCCAGTTCCACCTCGATCTCGGTCCACTGGGCGACCCCGCCCTTGCCGTTCAACCGCTCGGCGGTCACGGCGTCGACGCTGGCCTCGGCCAGCAGCACGCCCTCGGCGTCGACCAGGTGCCGGACGTCGCGGGCGGAGCGCAGCCGGACCAGGGGGACGAGTTCGGCGTCCCGGACGCGGGAGCGGACGAGGGCCGCGATCTCCTCGGGGACGGTGTCGGAGAGCGGGGCCTGGATCTCGTCGCGGACTCCGGGGGCGACCGGGAACTTCAGGTGCCAGCCGGCGTCCGTGCCGCCGGTGCGGCGGCGCAGGGTGAGTGCGGCGGCGGCCAGGCGTTCGTCGACGGTGTCGTAGTACGTGGCGTCGAGTTCCATCAGGCCCTTGTCCAGGACAGCCGCCACTGCGCCGACACCGGTCAGGTCGGGCAGCCCACTGTCGTCGGACTCGTACTTGCGCTCGATCTCGCGTTTCGCATCCGCCATGCACCGAATCTAGTGTCCGGGGCGCCGGTACGGCAGAGGGCGCCGAGGCCTACGCCGACATGGGCCGTTGCACCTTGATCGACTGCAACAGTCCTACCGCGACCCACACCGCGAACATGGACGATCCGCCGTACGACACGAACGGCAGGGGGAGACCGGTGACCGGCATGATGCCGAGGGTCATGCCGATGTTCTCGAAGGACTGGAAGGCGAACCAGGCCACGATCCCGGCGGCGACGATCGTCCCGTACAGCTCGGTCGAGTCACGCGCTATCCGGCAGGCGCGCCACAGCAGGACACCGAGGAGGAAGATGATGAAGCCGGCGCCGACGAAGCCCAGCTCCTCCCCCGCGACCGTGAACACGAAGTCGGTCTGCTGCTCGGGCACGAACTGGCCGGTCGTCTGCGAGCCGTGGAACAGCCCGGCCCCGGTGAGTCCGCCGGAGCCGATGGCGATGCGGGCCTGGTTGGTGTTGTAGCCGACACCGGCCGGGTCCAGGTCCGGGTTGGCGAAGGCCGCGAACCGGTTGATCTGGTACTCGTCCAGGATGTGCAGCTGCCAGATCGCGATGCAGCCGATGACGCCGGCGGTGAGCAGACCGAAGACCCAGCGGTTGGAGGCGCCGGAGGCGAGCAGCACGCCGAGGATGATCGCCACCATGGCCAGCACCGAGCCGAGGTCGGGCATGAGCAGCAGGATCAGGATCGGGACGGCGGCCAGGCACAGGGACTGGAAGACGGTCCGGTGGTCGGGGTACGGCTTGTCGCCCGCGTCCACCCGTGCGGCCAGCATCATGGCCATGCCCAGGATGATCGTCACCTTGAGGAACTCGGCGGGCTGGAGCGAGAAGCCGCCGATCACCAGCCAGTTGCGCTGGCCGTTGATCGTGGCGCCGAGCGGGGTGAGGACCACCAGGGCGAGGAGCACCGACAGGCCGTAGAGGATCGGCACGGCGTTGCGCAGGGCGCGGTGGCCGAGCCAGACCGTGGCGATCATCAGGGCGATCCCGATGCCCAGGTTCATCAGGTGCCGGATCAGGAAGAAGTAGGGGTCGCCCTGGTTCAGCTCGGTGCGGTTGCGGGTCGCCGAGTACACGAGCAGGGAGCCCAGCAGGGACAGGGCGGTGGCCGCGAGCAGTATCGGCCAGTCGAGCCGGCGGGTGAGCGAGTCGCGGGCGAAGATCCTGGTCCAGCCGGCTCGCTCGGGGCCGTACCTGGAGACGGAGAAGCTGTTCGCGCCGGTCATGAGGGCATCCTCCGGCTTCCCCTCCTGCGAGGCCGCCTGCGGGTGTCGCGGTTGCCCGTGGCGGGCGGGGGCGTGGTGCCCGCGGGCTGCTGGACGTCGCCGTTGGTCGGGTTGTTCTTCTGGGCGGCCTCGGCGTCCTTCGCCGGGTCGCCGGTGACCTTCGGGGCGGCGATGGTGCCGTCCGTGCGGACCTTGGGCAGGCCCTTCTGCGGTTCCGGCAGCAGCGCCTTCTTGGTGTCGATGGAGCCGTCGCCCTGGACGCCGTAGAGCGCGCTGTAGATGTTGCGCACGGCCTCACCGGAGGCGCCGGAACCCGTACCGGCCTGGGCGATCGTCATGATCACCGTGTAGTCCTTGGAGTAGGTGGCCAGCCAGGACGTGGTCTGCTTGCCGTAGACCTCGGCCGTGCCGGTCTTGGCGTGCAGCGGGATCTTGTCCTGCGGCCAGCCGCCGAACTTCCAGGCCGCCGTACCGCGGGTGATGACGCCCGCGAAGGCGTCGTTCATGCCCTTGAGGGTGGCCTGGCTGACGGGCAGCTTGCCGCGCTTCTTCGGCTTGATCTCCTGGACGGTCTTGCCGTCGGCGCTGATCACCGCCTTGCCGATGGTCGGCTGGTACATCGTGCCGCCGTTGGCGACGGCTCCGTAGATCACGGCTTCCTGGATCGGGGTGACGAGGGTGTCACCCTGGCCGATGGAGTAGTTGATCGAGTCGCCCTCGCGCATCTTGTTGCCTTCGAGGCAGTTCTCGTAGGCGATCTTCTCGACGTAGGAGCCGTCCTTCTTGCCGCTCTTGCACCAGGCGTCCTTGTTGGCCTTCCAGTACGCCAGCTTCCACTGGCGGTCGGGGACGCGGCCGGTGACCTCGTTGGGCAGGTCGATGCCGGTCTCCCTGCCGAGGCCGAACTGGTGGGCGGCCTTGTAGAAGTAGTCCTTCGGCTGGCCCTTCTTGGGGTTGATGCCGCCGTCCTTCTTCCACTCGTTGTCGGCCAGGTAGTAGAAGACGGTGTCGCAGGAGACCTCCAGGGCGCGGCCCAGGGGGATCGGGCCGAAGCTCTCGCCCTCGAAGTTCTTGAAGACCTGGCCGCCGACCGAGTAGGAGCTGGTGCAGGGGTAGCGGCCGTTGAAGTCGTAGCCGGCCTCTACGGCGGCGGCCGTGGAGACCACCTTGAACGTCGAGCCGGGGGCGGCCTGACCCTGTATGGCGCGGTTGAGCAGGGGGTAGTCCGAGTCCTTGCCGGTGAGGGCCTTGTAGTCCTTGGCGGAGATGCCGCCGACCCAGACGTTCGGGTCGTACGTCGGCGCCGAGGCCATGGCGACGATGCGGCCGGTCTTGGCCTCCATCACCACGACGGCACCGGAGTCGGCCTTGTAGTTGGTGCCGGTGATCTTGTCGAACTGCTGGCGGGCGGCCTTCATCGCCTTGTCCAGCTCGTACTCGGCGACCCGCTGGACGCGGGAGTCGATGCTGGTGACCAGGTTCGAACCGGGCTCGGCCGCGTCCGACTTGGCCTTGCCGATGACCCGGCCGAGGTTGTCGACCTCGTAGCGGGTGACGCCGGCCTTGCCGCGCAGGACCTTGTCGTACGTCCGCTCCAGGCCGGAGCGGCCGACCATGTCGGAGCGCAGGTAGGGCGAGTCGGTGTCCTTGGCCTGCTGGATCTCGGCGTCGGTGACGGGCGAGAGATATCCGAGCACCTGTGCGGTGTTGGACTTGCCGGGGCCCGGGTAGCGGCGGACGGCCTCGGGCTCGGCGGTGATGCCGGGGAAGTCCTCGGAGCGCTCACGGATCTGCAGGGCCTGCTTGGCGGTGGCCTCGTCGGTGATCGGGATCGGCTGGTAGGGCGAGCCGTTCCAGCAGGGCTGGGGGGTCTTGGCGTCACACAGCCGGACCTTCTGCATGACCTCCTCGGGGCTCATGCCGAGGACGCCGGCCAGCTTGGTGAGGACGGCCTTGCCGTCGTCCTTCTGCTTCAGCAGGTCGGTGCGGGAGGCGGAGACCACCAGGCGGGTCTCGTTGTCCGCGAGGGCGACGCCGCGGGCGTCCAGGATGTCGCCGCGCACGGCCGGGTCGACGACCTGCTGGACGTGGTTGCCGGACGCCTCCTTCTGGTACTCGGCGCCCTCCCGGATCTGCAGGTACCACAACCGGCCGCCGAGCGTGCCGAGGAGGGAGAGAACGAGGATCTGGCTCACGACGAGCCGGATCTGGACCCGTGGGGTCCGACCGGTCTCGGGGATGTTGGTCACTGCGGCTGTCTCCCCCTCTCAGTGCGCATGTGCGAGAACGCGTACGAATGATGAACGACCAGCCTGTGAACCCGCGTTCCAGGAAGGCTGACCCGTTCGAGTGAACTCATCCGGGTGGAACTCCCCGTCCCTCACAGGCGCTTGACCCCCTTGATGCGGCCGGCCCGTGCGGAACGCGTGCGCGCCTTGGCCTTCAGGGCGCCCAGGCCGCTGCGCTGGCTGCCGATGCGCAGGCCCGTGCCGGAGGACAGCCAGCCCGAGGAGATGTCCCCGGCCTTGGCCGCGGGTCCGGTCTCGGTGAGCGGGTCGTTGTCGGCGCGGCGGGCCAGCCACATCACGCCGGGTACCACGAACGGGGCGAGCAGCAGGTCGTACAGGGCGGCGGAGAACAGCAGTCCGGTCAGGCCGACATGGCGGGCGGCGGTGTCGCCGACCAGGGCGCCCACCCCGGCGTAGAGCAGGGTGGAGCCGATGGCGGCGGCGACCACGACGGCCATCGGGCCGGTCGCCGACTTCAGCCGGCCGTTCTCCGGCCTGATGAGCCCGGCGAAGTAGCCGATGACGCACAGCACGAGCGCGTACCGGCCGGCCGCGTGGTCGGCCGGCGGGGCCAGGTCGGCGAGGAGACCGGCGCCGAAACCGACGAGGGCGCCGCCCACATGGCCGTAGACCATCGCCAGGCCGAGGACGGTGAGCAGCAGCAGGTCGGGGACGGCGCCCGGCAGGTGCAGCCGGGCGAGGACGCTCACCTGGATCACCAGGGCCACGACGATCAGCGCGGTGGACAGCAGGATCCGGTTGACACGCATGGGGATACAGCTCCTACTGCTGCTCGTCGGTGGCGGGGGCGTCGGCCGACGGGGTGACCGTCACGGTCACCGTCGGCGTCGGGACCGGCTTCGGCTTGGCCGGGAGCACGGTGTCCCGCGGGTCCTTCCTCGGTGCCGCCACGACCACGCCGACGATGTCGAGCTTGGTGAAGCTGACGTACGGGGTGACGTACAGCGTGCGGGTGAGGCCTCCGCCGGAGGGGTCGACGCGGGAGACCACGCCGACCGGGACACCGGGCACGAACGGCTTGTCGGCCTGCGAGCCGAACGTGACGAGCCGGTCGCCCTTCTTCACCTCCGCCTTGCCGTTGAGCAGTTCCACGCGCAGCGGGCGGTCGCCCTGCCCGGAGGCGAAGCCGAGTTCGTCGCCCGCCTCCATGCGGGTGCCGACGGTGAAGTCCGGGTCGTTGGCGAGCAGCACGGTGGAGGTGCTGGGGCCGACCGTGGTGACCCGGCCGACGAGGCCGTCCCCGTTCAGGACGGTCATGTCCCGCTTGATGCCGTCGTTGGCGCCGGCGTCGATGGTGATGGTCCAGGAGAAGCCCTGGGCCGAGCCTATGGCGATGACCTGGGCGCCCTTGATGCCGTACTGCCCCTCGCCGGCCACCTTGAGCAGCTTGTCGAGCTGCCTCAGGCGGCTGCGGTTGCGGTCGTCGCTGCCGAGCTTGGCCTTGAGGGCCGCGTTCTCCTTCTCCAGCGCGGCGAGCCGGTCGTGCCGGCTGCCGGAGTCGCGGATCGCGGAGACGGCGTTGCCTACCGGGTCCACCGCGGAGGACAGCCCGTTCTCGACCGGGCCGAACACCGCCGCGGCGGCGTGCCGGGCACCGTCGACCGGGGAGTTCCGGCCTCCGCGGATGTCCACCGTGATCAGCGCGAACGCGATGGCGACCAGCAGGACCAGGAGCAGCCGGCTCTCTTTCGTGTCCCTCACGTGCGGCGGCCGTGCCCTTCCTCAAGTAGGAATTCGTCGGACCCCTGGAGAACGCGCATGCCGCGACGTGACCCAAGAGGCCCATGTGTGGGAGCTTATGCCTCTATATCAACGATCCGCCGCACGAGAGGAGAACGTCTCGTACGGCGGAATCGAAGAGTGCGTCATCTGCGCGGCTGGGCGTCCAGGACCTGCTGCAGTGCCTCGAACTCCTCGACGCACTTGCCGGAGCCGAGCGCGACGCTGTCCAGCGGGTCCTCGGCGATGTGGATCGGCATGCCGGTCTCCCGCCGCAGCCGCTCGTCGAGCCCGCGCAGCAGGGCGCCCCCGCCGGTCAGAACGATTCCCCGGTCCATGATGTCGCCGGACAGCTCCGGCGGGCACTTGTCGAGGGTGGTCTTCACCGCGTCCACGATCGCGTTGACCGGCTCCTCGATCGCCTTGCGGACCTCGGCCGCCGAGATGACGACGGTCTTCGGCAGCCCGGACACCAGGTCCCGGCCGCGGACTTCGGTGTGCTCGTCGGTGTCGAGGTCGTACGCCGAACCGATGGTGATCTTGATCTGTTCCGCCGTGCGTTCACCCAGGAGGAGGCTGTACTCCTTCTTGATGTACTGGATGATCGCGTTGTCCAGTTCGTCGCCGGCGACGCGGATGGACTGGGCGGTGACGATGCCGCCGAGCGAGATGACCGCGACCTCCGTGGTGCCGCCGCCGATGTCCACCACCATGTTGCCCGTGGCCTCGTGGACCGGCAGGCCGGAGCCGATGGCGGCGGCCATGGGCTCCTCGATGATGTGCACCTGACGGGCGCCGGCCTGGGAGGACGCCTCGATGACCGCCCGGCGCTCGACGCCCGTGATGCCCGAGGGCACACAGACGACGACCCGCGGCCGGGCCAGATACCGCCGCTTGTGGATCTTCAGGATGAAGTAGCGGAGCATCCGCTCGGTGATCTCGAAGTCGGCGATCACCCCGTCCTTCAGCGGACGGACCGCCACGATGTTGCCCGGCGTCCGGCCGATCATCTTCTTCGCTTCGGCACCGACCGCGAGGATCCCACCCGTGTTGGTGTTGATCGCCACGACGGACGGCTCGTTCAGTACGATCCCGCGACCCCTGACGTACACCAGCGTGTTGGCGGTCCCGAGGTCGACAGCCATGTCACGGCCGATGAACGACATTGAGTTCCCCATCCGGATTCATCTGGCCTTCCTGAGCTTTTGAGGGCATGTCAGGTCGGCGAGGCGGGTGCTGTGACGTGAAGGCTTCCATCGTAAACGCGCCTGCACGAACACTGCGCGAGGGTCTCCGCCATTGTCACCAGATGGCGTGCCGCCCCGCTTGTGGAGACGGGCGTTCGGGGGCGCTCGTTCCCTCAAATGCCAGGAGTGTCCCGGAAAGGTCCGGGCGTGGTCCCGGACCTTCTCCGCGGCGGGCGGGCGTTACGCGCGGCCCGGGAAGAAGATCTTCACCTCGCGCTCGGCGGACTCCTCGGAGTCGGAGGCGTGGATCAGGTTCTCGCGGACGATCACGCCGTAGTCACCGCGGATCGAACCGGGCGCGGCGGCGATCGGGTCGGTGGGGCCGGCGAGCTGGCGCACGCCCTCGATGACCCGCTCGCCCTCCACGATCAGCGCGACGACCGGACCGGAGGACATGAACTCGACCAGCGGCTCGTAGAACGGCTTGCCCTTGTGCTCGCCGTAGTGCTGCTCCAGCGTGTCCTGGTCCAGGGTGCGCAGCTCCAGCGCGGTGATCTGCCAGCCGGCCTTGCGCTCGATACGGCTGATGATCTCGCCGGTCAGGCCGCGACGGACGGCGTCGGGCTTGAGGAGGACGAGGGTGCGCTGGCTCACGGGAGGCTCCTTACACGACTTGCGGGTGCGGTGGGACGAGGTTACAGGGCGTGTCGGGGCCCTTGTTACGCAGCGTCAGCCGTGGAGGAGGAGGACTGTGCCTGGGCCGCGAAGCGGGCCTTCGCCTCGTCCACCTTTCTCCCGAAGTGCACCGACGCCCACCACAGCGCCGCGAACACCGCGCCCAGGAAGTACATGGTCGGGACGAAGACACCGGAGGCGATCAGGGCGATCTGCAGGGCCCAGCCGAGGGCCACCCCGCCGGGCCGGGTCACCATGCCGCACAGCAGCACGCACAGCAGCATGGCGATGCCGCTGACCAGCCACACCGTCGACGTGGTCAGGTCCGGGTCCTTCATCGCGACGAGCCCGGCGAAGCCGATGACGAAGAACTCACCGATCAGGGTCGACGCACAGAGCGTACGCATGGTCGACTCTCAGCCCTTCCCCAGCAGCAGCCGGGCCTCGCCGACCGTGATGACGGAACCGGTCACCAGCACACCGCCGCCCGCGAACTCGCCCTCCTCCTCGGCCAGCGTGATCGCGGCCTCCAGGGCGTCCGGCAGCCGCGGCTCGACCTGCACCCGCTCGTCGCCGAACACCTCGACGGCGATCGCGGCCAGCTCGTCCGCGTCCATGGCGCGATGGCTGGAGTTCTGCGTGACGACGACCTCCGCGAAGATCGGCTCGAAGGCCTCCAGCAGCCCGCGCACGTTCTTGTCGCCGCTCGCGCCGACGACCCCGATCAGCCGGGTGAAGTCGAACGCCTCCCGTACGGCCTCGGCGGTGGCCTCGGCACCCGCCGGGTTGTGCGCGGCGTCCAGCACGACGGTGGGAGACCGCCGTACGACCTCCAGCCGGCCCGGCGACGACACGGCCGCGAACGCCTTGCGCACGGTGTCGATGTCCAGCGGCTCGGCGCGCTGCGCGCCGACGCCGAAGAACGCCTCCACGGCGGCGAGCGCGACGGCCGCGTTGTGGGCCTGGTGGGCGCCGTGCAGCGGGAGGTAGACCTCGGGGTACTCGCCACCGAGGCCGCGCAGCGTGAGCAGCTGCCCGCCGACGGCGACCTGCCGGGCCACGACGCCGAACTCCAGCCCCTCACGGGCGACCGTGGCGTCGACCTCGACGGCCTTCTTCAGCAGCACCTGCGCCGCGTCCACCGGCTGCTGGGCCAGGATGACGGTCGCGTCCTGCTTGATGATGCCGCTCTTCTCGCCGGCGATCTGCGCGTGCGTCTCGCCGAGCCGGTCGGTGTGGTCGAGATCGATGGGGGTGACGACGGCGACGTCGCCGTCGATCACATTGGTGGCGTCCCAGGAGCCGCCCATGCCGACCTCGACGACGGCGACGTCCACGGGGGCGTCCGCGAAGGCCGCGTACGCCATGCCGGTGAGTACCTCGAAGAAGGACAGCCGGTACTCCTGCTGCCCGTCCACCATCTCGACGTACGGCTTGATGTCCTGGTACGTCTCGATGAACCGCTCGGCGCTGATCGGGGCGCCGTCCAGGCTGATCCGCTCGGTGATCGACTGCACGTGCGGGCTGGTGTAGCGGCCGGTACGCAGCTCGAAGGCGCCGAGCAGGGCCTCGATCATGCGGGCGGTGGAGGTCTTGCCGTTCGTGCCCGTGATGTGGATCGAGGGGTACGACCGCTGGGGCTCGCCGAGTACGTCCATCAGCGCGGCGATCCTGGCGACCGAGGGCTCCAGCTTGGTCTCGCCCCAGCGGGTGGCCAGCTCCGCCTCGACCTCACGCAGGGCCTTGTCGACCTCGGGGTCCTCGGGGCGGGCGGGCACGTCCGCCTGCAAAGGGCCGCCCTGGGTGCGCAGGGTGCGGCTGCCGGCCTCGATGACCGCGAGGTCGGGGTCACGGGTGGTCTCGGCTTCGATGATCTCGTCGAAGGAGTCGAGGGGGTCGGGGGTGTCGCTGGTGCCGGGCGCTTCGCTCACGAGGCCCAGTCTACGGAGCGGGTGCCTGCGGCGCGGCGCCGGTATGGGGTGGCTTGTCTTGTCGGCCGGCCGCGGGCCGCCATGGGCTGGTCGCGCCCGCGCGGCGCAGCCGCACATCGATACGGCCCCGCGCCCCTGACGGGGCACGCCGAAGGCCCCGGCGCCGCACCGGCACCGGGGCCTTCGCCAACCGCTCACGCCTGCGGCAGCTTCTCCAGCTGGGCGGTGATGCGGGCGATGTCCTCGTCCGCCTTGGCCAGGCGCGTGCGGATCTTGTCCACCACGTTCTCCGGGGCCTTCGCCAGGAACGCCTCGTTGCCGAGCTTGGCCGTGGCCTGGGCCTTCTCCTTCTCCGCTGCGGCCAGGTCCTTGGCCAGGCGCTTGCGCTCCGCGGCGACGTCGATCGTGCCGGAGAGGTCGAGGGCGACCTCGGCGCCCGCCACCGGCAGGGTCGCCGTGGCCGTGAAGCCCTCGCCCTCCGGCTGGAGGCGGAGCAGCTGGCGGATGGCGGCCTCGTGCGGGGCGAGCGGCGTGCCGTCCAGCGTCAGGCGGGCCGGGACCCGCTGGCCGGGCTGGAGGCCCTGGTCGGCGCGGAAGCGGCGGACCTCGGTGATGACCGACTGGAGGGTGGCGATCTCCTGCTCGGCCGCCGCGTCACGGAAGCCGCCCGGTGCGTCGGCACCAGGAACGGACACAGCCTTCGGCCAGTCGGCGACGACGATCGACTCGCCGCCCGTCAGCGTCGTCCAGAGGGTCTCCGTGACGAACGGGACCACCGGGTGCAGCAGCTTGAGGGTGACGTCCAGGACCTCGCCGAGGACGCGCTTGCTGACCTCCGCCGGCTCGCCGCCCGCCTGGAAGACCGTCTTGGACAGCTCGACGTACCAGTCGAAGACCTCGTCCCACGCGAAGTGGAAGAGGGCGTCGGAGAGCTTGGCGAACTGGAAGTCGTCGTAGTACGCGTCGACTTCGGCGATCACCGAGTTGAGGCGGGAGAGGATCCAGCGGTCCGTCGCCGACATCGCCGACGGGTCCGGCAGCGGGCCCTCGACCGTCGCGCCGTTCATCAGCGCGAAGCGGGTCGCGTTCCAGATCTTGTTGGCGAAGTTGCGGGAGCCCTGGACCCAGTCCTCGCCGATCGGCACGTCGACGCCCGGGTTGGCGCCGCGGGCCAGGGTGAAACGCAGGGCGTCGGAGCCGTACTTGTCCATCCAGTCCAGCGGGTTGACCGCGTTGCCGAAGGACTTCGACATCTTCTTGCCGAACTGGTCGCGGACCATGCCGTGCAGGGCGATGGTGTGGAACGGCGGGGTGCCGTCCATCGCGTACAGGCCGAACATCATCATCCGGGCGACCCAGAAGAACAGGATGTCGTAGCCGGTGACGAGGACGGAGTTCGGGTAGAACTTCGCGAGCGACTCGGTCTGTTCGGGCCAGCCGAGGGTGGAGAACGGCCACAGACCGGAGGAGAACCAGGTGTCGAGGACGTCGGTGTCCTGGTGCCAGCCCTCGCCGGTCGGCGGCTCCTCGTCCGGGCCGACGCAGACCACTTCACCGTTCGGCCCGTACCAGACCGGAATCCGGTGACCCCACCACAGCTGGCGGGAGATGCACCAGTCGTGGAGGTTGTCGACCCAGTCGAAGTACCGCTTCTCCATCTCCTGCGGATGGATCTTGACCTTGCCGTCGCGGACGGCGTCGCCGGCGGCCTTGGCCAGCGGGCCGACCTTGACCCACCACTGCATGGACAGACGCGGCTCGATGGTGGTCTTGCAGCGCGAGCAGTGGCCGACGGAGTGGACGTACGGCCGCTTCTCGGCGACGATCCGGCCCTCGGCGCGCAGTGCGGCGACGATCGCCGAGCGGGCCTCCAGGCGGTCCATGCCCTGGAACGGGCCGTGGACGGTGATGACGGCGTGCTCGTCCATCATGGTGATGGCCGGCAGGTCGTGGCGCTGGCCGATCTCGAAGTCGTTCGGGTCGTGCGCCGGGGTGACCTTGACGGCGCCCGTGCCGAACTCGGGGTCGACGTGCGTGTCCGCGACGACCGGGATGGAGCGGTCGGTCAGCGGCAGCTTGATGAGCTTGCCGACGAGGTGCTTGTACCGCTCGTCGTCCGGGTGGACGGCGACGGCCGTGTCGCCGAGCATCGTCTCGGCGCGGGTGGTGGCGACGACGATCGAGTCGTCCCCGTCGCCGTAGCGCATCGAGACCAGCTCGCCGTCGTCGTCCTGGTACTCGACCTCGATGTCCGAGATCGCGGTCAGACAGCGCGGGCACCAGTTGATGATGCGCTCGGCCCGGTAGATCAGCTCGTCGTCGTAGAGCTTCTTGAAGATCGTCTGGACGGCCTGGGACAGGCCCTCGTCCATGGTGAAGCGCTCGCGCGACCAGGCGACGCCGTCACCGAGGCGGCGCATCTGCCCGGAGATCTGCCCGCCGGACTCGGCCTTCCACTGCCAGACCCGCTCGACGAAGGCCTCGCGGCCCAGGTCGTGCCGGGACTTGCCCTCCTTGCCCAGCTCGCGTTCGACCACGTTCTGCGTGGCGATGCCGGCGTGGTCCATGCCGGGCTGCCACAGCGTCTCGTAGCCCTGCATCCGCTTGCGGCGGGTGAGGGCGTCGATGATCGTGTGCTCGAAGGCGTGCCCGAGGTGCAGGCTGCCCGTGACGTTCGGCGGCGGGATGACGATCGTGTACGGCGGCTTGTCGCTCTTCGCGTCCGCCTCGAAGTAGCCCCGCTCTACCCAGCGCTCGTACAGCGGCCCCTCTACATCGGCCGGCGCGTACTGGGTCGGCAGTTCGGTGTCGGGCGCGGGTGGCTGCTGCTGAGCGTTCTCGGTCACGGGGGTCAGTTTAGAGGTGTCACGGGGTGGTCCCGAAACGCCTTTGTTCTGTAACGGTGCGGCCCCCGGTGCCGTGCTGTTTCCGCGCCTGGGCCAGGATGTCAGGAACACATAAGCTTCTGGAGGGGAACCCAGGAATGAGCAACAACCAGCCGGGCCCGTACGGCCAGCAGCCCCAGCAGCCGGGTCCGTACGGCCAGCAGGGGCAGCCTGGGCCGTACGGCCAGCCGGGCCCCTACGGCCAGCAGCCGCAGGCTCCCCAGCCCGGCTACGGCTACCCCCAGCAGACCCCGCCGGCGCAGCAGCCCGGCTACGGCTACCCGCAGCAGGGCACGCCGCAGCAGCCGGGTCCGTACGGCCAGCAGCCGAACCCCTACGGGCAGCAGCAGCCGTACGGCATGCCGCAGGCACCGCAGCCGGGCGGGGGCAAGAAGAAGACGGGTCTGATCATCGGCGCGGTGGCCGTGGTGGCCGCCGTGGCGGTGGGCGCGTACTTCCTGCTGAGCGGAAGCGGCGGCGGTGTCGCGGACGACGGCCCGCACAAGCTGACGACTCCGGCGACGGTGCTGTCCGAGTACAAGAAGTCCAAGGGTGACAGCGGCACCATGACGGACAGCGACCTCAAGGACGCTGAGAAGTGGGGTGTGCACGACCCCAAGGACGTCAGCGCCGCGTACGAAGCCGGGGACCCGGACAATCCGCTGAGCAAGAAGGGGCTCAACTTCGGCGGTGTCTACGGCACCATCGACGACCCGGAGAAGACGGTCGACGCGATGTTCGCGTACTTCAAGTCCGAGTCGCAGAAGGACAGTGACAGCAAGGACGTCGCCCTGAAGGGCGAGCCGAAGGAGTACAAGCCGGCCGGGCTCGACGGTGCGATCCTCAAGTGCCAGCAGGCCACGGCCCCCACTGGCGCGGGCAGCAGCGGACCGAAGGACGTGACACTCACGATCTGCGTCTGGGGCGACCACAGCACCATCGGCATGGTCATGCCGATGGACTTCGCCAACCTCGCGGCGGGCCGGGGCAGCGACCCGGCGAAGGACGCCGAGCTGACCGCCAAGTTCCGCAGCCAGGTCCGCGTCAAGGCCTGACGCGTTCCGCTCGGCGCTCTCAAGCGGCGAAGGGGCCCCGGTCGGTCGACCGGGGCCCCTTCGTACGCCGCTTGCGCCTACGCCGTCTTCTGCTCCCCCGAGCCCCGCCCGCGGGCGTCCCTCGGGATCAGGGTCGGGTTGACGTTGGAGAGGACCACGTCGGCGGTGATGACGACGCGGGCGACGTCCTTGCGGGACGGGACCTCGTACATCACGCCCTGGAGGACCTCCTCCATGATGGCGCGCAGGCCGCGGGCGCCGGTCTGGCGCAGGATCGCCTGGTCGGCGATGGCCTCCAGCGCCTCGCGCTCGAAGTCCAGCTCCACGCCGTCGAGTTCGAACAGGCGCTGGTACTGCTTGACCAGTGCGTTGCGGGGCTCGACCAGGATCTTCAGGAGCGCTTCGCGGTCCAGGTTGTGGACGGACGTGATCACCGGCAGGCGGCCGATGAACTCGGGGATCATGCCGAACTTGACCAGGTCCTCCGGCATGACGTCCTCGAAGACGTCCTTGGCCTCCAGCTCGCGCTTGGAGAGGATCGTGGCGCCGAAGCCGATGCCCTTTGCACCGGCCCGGGCCTCGATGATCTTCTCCAGGCCCGCGAAGGCGCCGCCCACGATGAACAGGACGTTCGTCGTGTCGATCTGGATGAACTCCTGGTGGGGGTGCTTGCGGCCGCCCTGCGGCGGGACCGAGGCCGTGGTGCCCTCCAGGATCTTCAGCAGGGCCTGCTGGACGCCCTCGCCGGAGACGTCACGGGTGATCGACGGGTTCTCGCTCTTGCGCGCGACCTTGTCGATCTCGTCGATGTAGATGATCCCGGTCTCGGCCTTCTTCACGTCGTAGTCGGCCGCCTGGATGAGCTTGAGGAGGATGTTCTCGACGTCCTCGCCCACGTAGCCCGCCTCGGTCAGCGCCGTGGCGTCGGCGATCGCGAACGGGACGTTCAGCATGCGCGCCAGCGTCTGCGCGAGGAGCGTCTTGCCGGAGCCCGTGGGGCCCAGCAGCAGGATGTTGGACTTCGCCAGCTCGATGGCGTCGTCCCGGCCGCTCGCGCCGCCGTTCTCGCCCGCCTGGACCCGCTTGTAGTGGTTGTACACCGCGACGGAGAGGGCCTTCTTCGCCGCCTCCTGGCCGACCACATAGCCCTCGAGGAACTCGTAGATCTCGCGCGGCTTGGGCAGCTCCTCCCAGCGCACCTCGCTGGTCTCCGCGAGCTCTTCCTCGATGATCTCGTTGCAGAGATCGATGCACTCGTCGCAGATGTACACACCGGGCCCTGCGATGAGCTTCTTGACCTGCTTCTGGCTCTTGCCGCAGAACGAGCACTTGAGCAGATCGCCGCCGTCACCGATGCGTGCCACGGTGTGCTTCCCCTTCGCCTGGGAGACGCCTGGACGCTATGAGTCCAGCGGCTCCTGGTGCTGCCTTATGTCCGACGGTACCTTGCCGGGCCCGGTGTTCGGGCCCCCCTTGGCAGGGTTCACTTTGACGTGCACCGTGCCAAGAGGGGCCGGACGTGCGTGGTTCCGCTTTCAGCGGACCGCGCTGTTGTTCAGCTTGCGGGTCGAGATGATCTGGTCGACGAGGCCGTACTCCAGCGCCTCCTCGGCCGTGAGGATCTTGTCCCGCTCGATGTCCTCGCGGACCTGCTCGATGGGCCGGTTCGAGTGCTTGGCCAGCATGTTCTCCAGCTGCTCACGCATCCGGGTGAACTCGTTGGCGATGATCTCCAGGTCGGAGAGCTGACCGCGGCCGGTGGAGCCGGCCGGCTGGTGGATCAGCACCCGGGAGTTCGGCAGCGCCATGCGCTTGCCGGGGGTGCCGGCGGCGAGCAGGATGGCCGCGGCGGAGGCCGCCTGGCCCATGCAGACCGTCTGGATGTCGGGCTTCACGAACTGCATGGTGTCGTAGATCGCCGTGAGGGCGGTCATGTCGCCACCGGGGCTGTTGATGTAGATCGAGATGTCCCGGTCCGGGTCCATCGACTCCAGGCACAGCAGCTGCGCCATGACGTCGTTGGCGGAGGCGTCGTCGATCTGGACGCCCAGGAAGATCACGCGCTCCTCGAAGAGCTTCGCGTACGGGTCGTACTCGCGGATGCCCTGGGAGGTGCGCTCGACGAAGCGCGGGATGACGTAGCGGCTGTCGGGGCGGGGCCCTTCGTACATGCCGCTGGCGGCGCCGGGGAAGTTGCTCATGGGGTTCACCGTCCTGGTGGCGTTCGGGGGGCTGGTGTCTCGGCGGTGCGTGGCGTGGCCGGGCCCGTCAGGCACCGGTGCCGCCGCCTCCCGGAACACCCGAGGCGTGCGTGATGATCTCGTCAATGAGACCGTACTCCTTGGCCTCTTCCGGGGTGAACCAGCGGTCGCGGTCGCCGTCGCGGATGATCGTCTCGACCGTCTGGCCGGAGTGCCGCGCGGTCAGCTCCGACATGCGCTTCTTGGTGCGCATCAGGTACTCGGCCTGGATCTTGATGTCCGAGACCGTGCCGCCGAGGCCGGCGGAGCCCTGGTGCATCATGATGTCCGCGTGCGGCAGGGCGAAGCGCTTGCCGGCGGCGCCGCCGGTGAGCAGGAACTGGCCCATCGAGGCCGCCATGCCCATGGCGATCGTGACCACGTCGTTCGGGATGTACTGCATGGTGTCGTAGATCGCCATGCCGGCCGTCACCGAGCCGCCCGGGCTGTTGATGTAGAGGTAGATGTCCTTGTCCGGATCAGCGGCAAGGAGCAGCAGCTGTGCGGTGATCTTGTTGGCGATGTCGTCGTCAACCTGCTGGCCGAGGAAGATGATCCGCTCGTTGAGCAGCCGGTTGTAGACCTGGTCGCCGAGGCCACCACCGATGGAAGGCTCGCCGGCGGCGGAGGGCATCAGATTCGTCACGTATCCACCTGCTCGTCTTACGACGGCGCCGGGCCGTCTCATTGTTCTGCCTTTCATGGACCCTAACGCGACGTTCCCTTCGGAGAATCCCGGTAAGAGAGCTGTTCGCTGTCAGCGCAGGTCGCTCCGCGGGGGCGCCGGGGAATGCCCGGGACCGCGCGCCGGACGGGCCGGACCGCCCGGTACGGCGACGCCTGGGAAGGCAACGGGGACGGGTCCCCGGGAAGGCAGCGGGTGAGGGCCCCGGGGAAGGCAGCGGGGACGGGTCCCGGGGAAGGCGACGGGCCCCGGGGGAAGCCCCCAGGGCCCGTCGTACGTGCCTCACAGGCGCCGTAGGGCCGCTCAGCCCTCGGTCTTCTCGTCGGCCTTCTCCTCGGCGGAGTCGGACGCCTCGGTGGCCTCGGCCGACGCCTCCTCGGTCTCCTCCTCGTCGTCCAGGTTGACGATCTCGCCGTTGGTGTCCTTCACCGTGGCGGACTCCACCACGACGGCCAGGGCCTTGCCGCGGGCGACCTCGCCGACCAGGAGCGGCACCTGGCCGCCCTCGACGACGGCCTGGGCGAACTGGTCGGGGGACATGCCGGAGGAGGCCGCACGCCGCATGAGGTGCTCGGTGAGCTCCTCCTGGTTGACGTTGAGGTTCTCCTTCTTGACCAGCTCGTCGAGGACGAACTGGGTCTTGATGCCCTTGACCGCGGCCTCGCGGGTCTCGGTCTCGAACTCCTCGGCGGTCTTGCCCTGGATCTCCAGGTACTTGTCGAGGGTGAGACCCATCTGGGCGAGCTGGTGGTGCTCCAGGTTGTGCTTGCGGGTGTTGATCTCGTCCTCGAGGAGCTTCTCGGGGACCGGGACCTCCACCAGCTCCAGCAGCTTCTCCAGGACGCGCTCCTGGGCCTGCGTGGCCTGGTCGAACTGCTTCATGTTGGCGAGGCGCTTGCGGCTGTCGGCCTTCAGCTCCTCCAGGGTGTCGAACTCGGACGCCAGCTGCGCGAACTCGTCGTCCAGCTCGGGCAGTTCACGGGCGGCGACTTGGGTGACCTTGACGGTGACCTCGGCCTCCTTGCCCGCGGCCGAGCCGCCCTTCAGCTCGGAGGTGAAGGTGGCCTCCTCACCGGCGGACAGGCCCTTGACGGCGTCGTCGATGCCGTCCAGCAGCTCGCCGGAGCCGATGGTGTAGGAGACGCCGTTGGCGATGCCGTCCTCCAGCACCTCACCGTCGACCTTGGCCTGCAGGTCGATGGTGACGACGTCGCCGTCCTCGGCGGCACGCTCGACGGGAGAGGTCGACGCGAAGCGCTCACGCAGCTGCTCCACGGACTTCTCGACGTCCTCGTCCGTCACCTCGACGGCGTCGACCTCGACCTCGATACCCGAGTAGTCCGGGATCTCCAGG
Source organism: Streptomyces sp. NPDC052721 (assembly GCF_040678315.1). Lineage (NCBI taxonomy): Bacteria > Bacillati > Actinomycetota > Actinomycetes > Kitasatosporales > Streptomycetaceae > Streptomyces > Streptomyces sp. NPDC052721. The sequence goes on from NZ_JBFATL010000024.1 coordinate 31,218, forward strand.
GCCGGGCGGACGTCGACCTCGGCGGTGAAGTTCAGCGTCTCGCCGTCCTTCAGCTCGGTGATGTCCACCTCGGGCTGGCCCAGCGGGCTCAGCTCGGCCTCGTTGACCGCCTCGGTGTAGAACTTGGGCAGCGCGTCGTTGACGGCCTCCTCCAGCACCGCACCGCGGCCGAACCGCTGGTCGATCACGCGGGCCGGGATCTTGCCCTTACGGAAGCCCTTCACCGTGACCTGCTGGTTGATCTTCTTGTACGCCGCGTCGAGGCTGTCCTTGAGCTCCTCGAAGGGCACCTCGACAGTGAGCCGAACCCGGGTCGGGTTCAGGGTCTCCACGGCGCTCTTCACGGTTCGGTCTCCTTGTGGCTGACTTCTCGGGTTCTGCCGGAGCCCGATGGGTCCGGCGGATTTCGCCGCCCGGAGGAGTACATAGGCCGTGAGGGCCGGGACACACGGGCGCGCAGCTTGCATAGTAACCGCAGCCGGTCAGCGCCCCAAAAGGCGATCATCACGACGCCACTGAGCCGGACGTCACGAGCCGGTGGTCGGGGTGGCGGGATTTGAACCCACGGCCTTCCGCTCCCAAAGCGGACGCGCTACCAAGCTGCGCCACACCCCGTCTGGTGCGACACGTAGGGTACATGCCCCGGCCCGCTCCGTCGGCCGCATTCTGCGAGGCGGGACGCGCGCTGCCGGCGTGGCCGACTCGTTGGCCTCGGCGGCGGGCGACCCGCTACGATGCCTTCAGTGCCGCGGTCACCGACCTGCGGCGCGCTGCTGCGGGCGTAGCTCAATGGTAGAGCCCTAGTCTTCCAAACTAGCTACGCGGGTTCGATTCCCGTCGCCCGCTCTGGATGCCGAAGGCCCAGGTGAGCGGTTTCTCTCCGCTCACCTGGGCCTTCCGTCGTACCGAGGTGGTGCGGCCCCGCGTGTCCCCTGCTAGGGATCTCCTACCGGATCTCCTACCGGATCACAGTGACCGGCCCTGTGCCGCCGCATGCCGGCTGCGGCCGGCAACGCGCCCGGCGGTGTGTCACAGGTTCCCTTGTCCGCGACGACCGCGCCGCAGGCCGGGTCGCGGTGTCCGGGCCCAGGGCCCGCACGGTGCACCGGGTGCGGCTCTCGGGTGCCTCGCCGGTCCTGATGTCGGTGCTGTCGGCCGGGGCCGATGTGTCCGCCGGTGTGGCGTCCATGGGCCGGGTCCAGGTATTCCGGCCCGTCGGCGCAGGTGAAGCGGGCGGCCACGATCCCGTCGTCGCGGGCGAGAACGGTGACGGCGGGCGGCCACGGCGGCCAGTACGGCGGGCGGCGGGCGGCGGGCGGCCACCAGCGGTACCGGCCGAGGGGGGTGCGGCCTCGCCGCCGGAGGCGGCGGGCGGCAGGCGGCAGGCGGCAGGCGGCCAGCCGTGATGCCGGGGCTGCGGCCCCGGTACCCGAGGCGGTGCGGGTGACCTGTGGGCGGCCACAACGGCGCCGCCGCGAGGGCGCGGGCTCGGTGGCGGTGGGGGGCGGTGTCGGGTCGGGGCCTGGCGTCGGGAGTCGGCCCTTGCGGAGCAGGTGGGGGAGTTTGTCGGCGTCGGGGCGGGACGTGGGGTGCTTCTCCGGGCGGAGGCGGACGAAGGAGGAGGGGCTGCCCGGGACGCCGGTCAGGTCGGGGTGCCCTCGATGACGCGGTGGCCGTCTCCCAGGGGCTCGGGCGGACGAAGGATCCGCGCCGGGTGGCGGCGCACACGAGGACGGCGTCGAGGGAGAAGGTGTCGGTGGGGGGCCACCTCGTCTGGGGAGGCGAACTGCTCGGGGGACAGGAAGGGCGGGGTGCCTCCCCCGTCGCGGCCGGTCGGCGAGCATGGCGTCGGCCGGTTTGGGCCCCGGTGGACCACTCCGGCGCGGTGGATGCCGCGCAGCCGGCCGGGCGGGAGCGGGCCGTGCCGGCGGGCGTCGGTGCCGGGCGCCTCGCCGGGGATGCGGTGGGTGGCCGTCAGGGGGTGGCCCGTCGGCGTACGTTTCCACCACGGGCGCCGTCGACCTGGCGGGCGGCGGCCGTCTCGCGGCGGAACCGGATGCGGAACTCGTCGTCTTCGGCGTACTGACCGTGGACGACCTTGACGGCGCGCCTCCCGTTCGGGTGAAGCCCAGAAGAGGGCCACGCCCATGCCGGCGCCGGCCTCCGGCGGGTCCGAGTCGCGCCGCGCCGTTCCCGTACGCCTCCGGTGTTTCAGTTGTCCGGCCGGCTCAGGCCCCGGCTCCCCTGCCCAGTCAGAACCTGATCGAGTTGATGGACTCCGCTATCGAGTTCAGGAAGCGGTTGATCGATGGGGCCATGCCGGTCGAGGCCAGGAAGAAACCGAAGAGGATGGCGACGATGGCTGGGCCGGCCTTGATGTTCCCCCCTCGGATCAGCACCACCAGGATGATCGCCAACAGCAGCACCACAGACAGTGAAATGGCCACAACTGATCACACCCTCGGTCGGTCCGCTCTCCCGGCCCGGAGGTACGGCCCGCGCACCCCCGCCAGAACCATCGTGCCACCAACCTGCCCGCGGTATGCGGGTCCTGACGCAACGCCGGACGGACACGCATGCGCGCGACACCTCGCACAGGAATGCGACCGGCGACGCGGTCACGAAATCCACACGAATTCCCGGGACTTCGTTTCAATAGCCACGCAATGCACGGAACAGGGAATCCGCGTACGGGACACAGAGACGCCGTATGCCCGAATTAGTCTGTATTAATCGGTACATCCGGGACGAACGAACGACACCTGTGTGCCCATCATCACGTGGACCGGGATGGCAAGTTCGGCGAATTACGGGGTACCCGGGCGGGATAACCAGGAATGACAGTGCGGGTTTTACGGAATCCCACAGCCGACGCTAGGGTGCCTGAGATGTTCGACGCCGCAACGTCCCCCGGCCACAGCCGCAGGCCTCTCCCCCCGGCACAGCCGCCGGTGCGTGGGGTGCCCGACCGGCGAACCCCGACGCACGCGCAGGAGACGCGGTCGCGGACCGACAGACCGGGCGGGCAGCGCGACGCGTTCTTCGACAACGCCAAGTACCTGGCGATCGTGCTGGTGGCACTGGGACACTCCTGGTCGGCCATCAAGACCGACAACCGGGCCCTCGAAGGCCTGTACAACGTCGTGTACACCTTCCACATGCCGGCGTTCATCGTCATCTCCGGCTACTTCTCCCGCAGTTTCGACATGCGCCCGGACCGGCTGAAGCGGCTGGTCACCGGCATAGCGGTCCCGTACCTGCTGTTCCAGATCGCCTATTCGCTGTTCCGGCGCTACGCGGGCCAGGCCGACGACCCGATCAGCCTCGTCTCCCCCTACTACCTGACCTGGTTCCTGTGCGCGCTGTTCATCTGGCGCCTGACCACCCCCCTGTGGAAGCTGGTCCGCCGGCCGCTGCCCCTGGCGCTGGGCATCGCCATGGTCGGATCGGTCACCCCGGGCCTCGACGACAATCTGGATCTCGGCCGCGTCCTGCAGTTCCTGCCCTGCTTCGTCCTCGGCCTGCTGCTGAAGCCCGAGCACTTCGCGCTGATACGCCGGCGCGCGGTGCGGGTGCTGTCCGTGCCGGTGTTCGCCGCGGCGCTGGCCGTCGGCTGGTGGACCGTGCCGCGCGTGGACGGCGGATGGTTCTACCGGCAGAGTTCGGCGCAGGACATCGGTGCGCCCTGGTGGACCGGACCGCTCATGACGCTGGCCATGTTCGGCTGCGCGCTGCTGCTGACCGCCTGCTTCCTCGCCTGGGTGCCGGGCCGCCGGACGTGGTTCACCGCGCTCGGCGCGGGCACGTTGTACGGCTATCTGCTGCACGGCTTCGTGGTCAAGGGTGCGCTCTACGCGGGCGGGTTCGACCTCGCCGAGCAGTACGGCACCCTCGGTACGGCCGCCGTCACCGTCCTCGCGGCCGCCGCCGTCACGGTGCTGTGCACCAAGCCGGTGCAGCGCGTCTTCCGCTTCGCGATGGAGCCGAAGATGGAGTGGGCGTTCCGGGAGGACGCGGCCGAACTCGCCCGCGAACGGCAGACGCAGCGGGAGAAGGCCGGCGTCTAGCCGGTCCCGCTCCCCGTCGGAAACCCTCGCTCAGGCTTCGAGGCCGAGAAGTGCGCGCGTCCTGGCGTACTTCTCGGTCAGCCGTTTCCGGGTCGGCTCGTCGAGCGCCGCGAGCCGCCGCGGGTCGGCGTTGTGCGCGAGGTCGGCCTCCTTGACCAGCAGCGCGCCCGGGGTGGCGAGGATGCGGCGCGTGTACGCCTCCAGTTCCTCGCCCGGCCGCTTGGTGAGGGCGTCCACGATGGCCTTGGTGCGCGGGGTCAGGGCTGCGGCGGCCAGCCACTCCCGGCTGAGCGCGTCGTCCTCGACGGAGTCGTGCAGCCAGGCCGCCGCGATCTGCTCCGGGTCACCACCGCGGACCCGCACGCCCTCGGCGACGGCCGCGAGGTGTTCGGCGTACGGCCGCCCCGCCTTGTCGGTCTGCCCCTCATGGGCGGACCGCGCGACGGCCTCGACCTCTGCGAGCGTGAGCTGGGTCATGGCTCCAGTGTCCCCCCGGCCCGAGCCCGGCGGCCACCACGGAAGACGACCGCGGACCGGCGATCGGCTCAGCGGCCGTTCGCCGTCGGCTGGCGGCAGATCAGGAGCAGCGCGCGGTCGTCGTTGACGTCCTTGGCGACCGCCTCGATGAGGTGCCAGGCGGCGCCGTGGAAGCCGCCTGGCACATAGCGGTCGGCCTCGCCGGTGAGCCGGTCGATGCCCTCCACGATGTCCCGGTCGGAGGTCTCCACCAGTCCGTCGGTGAACAGCATCAGTACGTCACCGGGGCGCAGCGAGCCCTTCACCGGGTCGAACTGGGCGCCGTCGTACACCCCGAGCAGCGGCCCCTCGGCGGCCTTCTCCTCCCAGCGCCCGCTGCCCGCGCTGAGCTGGAGCCCTGGCGGATGTCCGGCGGAGTACAGCTCGTAGTCCCCGGAGTCCAGGTCCAGGACCAGGTGGATGGAGGTGGCGAAGCCCTCCTCCCAGTCCTGGCGCAGGAGGTAGCCGTTGGCCGCCGGGAGGAAGGCGTGCGGCGGGAGGGAGCCCAGCAGGCCGCCGAACGCGCCCGACAGCAGCAGGGCGCGCGAGCCCGCGTCCATGCCCTTGCCGGACACGTCGGTGAGCACGACCTCCAGCGTCCGGCCGCCGTTCGTGCGGGCGGCGACGACGAAGTCGCCGGAGAAGGACTGGCCGCCCGCCGGGCGCAGCGCCATCTCGTGGTGCCAGCCCTGCGGCAGCTTCGGCAGCTTGCTCTGCACCCGGATCCGCTCGCGCAGGTCGAACAGCATGGTGCCGCCGCGCCGCCAGGGCACGCCGACCCGGCTGCGGAACTGCGCGGTGAGCAGCCCGAAGAAGCCGCACGCGGCCACCACCAGGACCACGCCCGGGGTGACCCGGGAGGGGCCCTCGGTGTACGGGCCGAGCTGTACCGACTCCACGATCAGCGCGGTGGCCGCCGCCGCGTACAGGCCGAGCAGGCTCGCCGGGCGCAGCAGCAGGCCGCCGGCGACGATCGGCAGCACCAGGGTGGCCGGGGAGCACCACACGGAGTCGAGGAGGGTCATGGTCGCGAGGACCGGGATCATCAGCAGCAGTCCGGCGAAGGCGATCCAGTCGGAGCCGTCCCCGCGGAAGTAGTCCACGGCGCTTCTGCGCAGCCCGACGCGGGCCCGGTGCCACTGCATCTTCCACCGGGCCGTGAACGTCTCGGCCTTCGAGCGCCGCTGTCGTCCTGCTGCCATCAGTTCGCGACCCTATCCAGCGGACCCGCTGCTTGGCACGGGAGGTCCCACTTGTCCCCCCTGTGGGATTCCACTTCGCCACCCGTCGGCCGGGTTCCGGCGGGCCGGGCCGGGGCGAAAATCACTGGCTCGCCCCCCTTCGCCCTGGTAGGCATGGCGCATGGGGACTGAGAGCGCGACTGAGTTGAAGACCCTGCGTCCGGAGGAGTTCGACCGGTGGTGGGACCACCTGGTCCGCGCGTTCGGCGGCGGACCGGCCTCCGCCGAGGAACGGGAACTGGACAGATCACTCACCGAGTTCGACCGTTCCCTGGCCGCCTGGGACGGGGACGTGCTCGTCGGCACGTCCGGGGCCTTCAGCTTCCGGATGACCGTGCCGGGCGGGGCGCTGGTGCCCACCGCGGGCGTGACGATGGTCAGCGTGGCCGCGACGCACCGGCGGCGCGGGGTGCTGACGTCGATGATGCGGCGGCTGATGGACGACGCGCGCGCCAAGGGCGAGCCGCTGGCCGCGCTGTTCGCCTCCGAGCCCGCGATCTACGGCCGCTTCGGGTACGGCGCGGCGACCCCCCAGCTCATCGCCGAGATCGACACCGGCAGGGTGACCCTGGAGGTGCCCGAGGGCACCGACGGGGTGCGTGTGCGCTACGCGGCGCCCGCGGACGTCCTGGCGGAGTGCGAGGCGGTGTACGCGGCCCTGGTGCCGCGGCGCCCGGGCATGCTGGCGCGGCGGCCCGGCTGGGAGCGGGCCGCGCTGGTCGACCCGGAGAGCGAGCGGGAGGGCGCGTCGGCCCTTCAGTGCGTGGTCGCCGAACGGAACGGTGAGATCACCGGGTACACGCGCTTCCGTACGAAGATGGTCTGGGGGCGGAGCGGGCACGACGGCACGGTGACCCTGGAGGACCTGGCCGCGCTGGACCCGGCGAGCGAGGCGGCGCTGTGGCGTTTCCTGTTCGGCGTCGACCTGATGACGACGCTGAAGATGCGGGCGCGGCCGGTCGACGACGCCTGGCAGTACCTGGTCTCCGACATCCGCCGCTGCCTGCCGCAGCAGCGGGACGCCGGGTACGTCCGGCTGGTGGACGTGGGAGCGGCCCTGTCGGCCCGTACGTATCTGACGCCCGTGGACGTCGTGTTCGAGGTCGAGGACGCCTTCTGTCCGTGGAACGCGGGGCGTTGGCGGCTGACCGGGGACCCGAAGGGCGCGTCCTGCGAGCGGACGACCGACGCTGCCGATCTGGCCCTGTCCGTGCGGGAGTTGGGCGCGGCGTATCTGGGCGGGGTGACCCTGCTGTCGCTGGCGGCGGCCGGGCGGGTGCGGGAGCTGCGGCCGGGGGCGCTGACGGAGGCGTCGGTGGCGTTCGGCTCACCGGTGGCCCCGTGGCTGTCCCACGGCTTCTAGGTCGGCGCTTCCGGCAGGTCAGGGGTGCCCGGTCAGCGTTTCTGGCAGGTCGGGCACCAGAAGAGGTTGCGGGCGGCCAGGCCGGCGGTGCGGATCTCGTCACCGCAGATGTGGCAGGGCAGGTTCGCCCGGCGGTAGACGTACACCTCGCCGCCGTGGTCGTCGACGCGGGGCGGGCGGCCCATGGCCTCGGGGGTGTGCTCCGGACGGACGGTGTCGATCCGGTTGTTCCGGACGCCCTCCCGCATCAGCGCGACCAGGTCGGCCCAGATCGCGTCCCACTCGGCCGGGGTGATGTCCCGGCCCGCGCGGTAGGGGTCGATGCCGTGCCGGAACAGCACCTCGGCGCGGTAGACGTTGCCGACGCCGGCCACGATCTTCTGGTCCATGAGCAGCGCGGCGATCGTCGTACGGCTGCGGGAGATCCTGCGGTAGGCCGTGCCCGGGTCGGCGTCCGCGCGCAGCGGGTCGGGGCCGAGCCGGTCGTGGACCGCCCGCTTCTCGGCGTCCGTGATCAGGGCGCAGGTGGTGGGGCCGCGCAGATCGACGTACGACGTGTCGTTGGCGAGCCGGAGCCGGACGGTGTCGGCCGGCGGGGGCGCCGGGGCGTCCCCGAAGCCGACCTTGCCGAAGAGGCCGAGGTGGATGTGGACCCAGTCGCTGTCCCGGAAGCCCAGGAAGAGGTGCTTGCCGTGGGCTTCCGTGGCGGTCAGCTCGGTACGGTCCACGAGGGCGGCGCCGTCGGAGAACTTGCCCTGGGGGCTGGTGACGCGGGCGGCCCGGCCCACGAAGCGCTCGGCGTAGTCCTGGGCCAGCCGGTGGATCGTGTGCCCCTCTGGCACGGGTCCCTGTTCCTTCCCGCCCCCTGGGGGCTCAGTCCTGCTGCGGGTGGTGGGCCGGGATCGGCGGGAGGTCGCCCGTGGTCTCGTACGCCGAGAGCATGTCGATGCGGCGGATGTGACGCTCGTCGCCGGAGAACGGGGTGTTGAGGAAGACCTCGACGAACTTGGTCGCCTCCTCCGTGCTGTGCATGCGCGCACCCACGGCCACCACGTTGGCGTTGTTGTGCTGCCGGCCGAGCGCGGCCGTCTCCTCGCTCCAGGCCAGCGCCGCGCGCACGCCCTTCACCTTGTTCGCGGCGATCTGCTCGCCGTTGCCGGAGCCGCCGATGACGATGCCGAGGGCGTCCGGGTCCGCGGCCGTCCGCTCCGCGGCACGGAGGCAGAAGGGCGGGTAGTCGTCCTGGGCGTCGTAGATGTGCGGCCCGCAGTCGACGGGCTCGTGGCCGGCGGCCTTCAGCCACTCGACGAGGTGGTTCTTGAGTTCGTAGCCCGCATGGTCGGAGCCGAGATACACGCGCATGCCACGAGTGTGACACGCCTCCATCGGGGCAGCAGCCCCAGGGTGTCGGCGGGCACCCGGGGCGGAAAATGTGAGGCAAACCATAGATCCTCAAGGGAACCTCAAATAACGATACGGATTCAGAGGTTCCCGAATTCGTTCACCTCGGATTCACTGGACCGACTCGTACACCGCTCGTGCGGGCAGCTCTACCTGGCGCAAAGGAAATCCGTCCATGACCTCTGGTTCGGGCCTCCAAGCAGGACTGAAAAACCGCCACCTTTCGATGATCGCGATCGGCGGCGTCATCGGAGCCGGCCTCTTCGTCGGTTCCAAAGCCGGTATCGCCACCGCGGGACCCGGCATCCTCCTGTCCTACGCCCTCGTCGGCACGCTCGTCGTCCTCGTGATGCGCATGCTCGGCGAGATGTCCGCCGCCAATCCGACCTCCGGCTCGTTCTCGGCGCACGCCGACCGCGCGCTGGGCCGCTGGGCCGGGTTCTCCATCGGCTGGCTCTACTGGTTCTTCTGGGTCGTCGTGCTCGCCGTCGAGGCGACCGCCGGTGCCCAGATCCTCGAAGGCTGGGTCCCGGCCGTCCCGCAGTGGGCCTGGGCGCTCATCGTGATGATCGTGCTGACCGCGACCAACCTGGTCTCCGTCGGCTCCTACGGCGAGTTCGAGTTCTGGTTCGCCGGCATCAAGGTGGTGGCGATCGGCGCGTTCATCGTCGTCGGCCTGCTGGCCATCTTCGGCGTCCTGCCGGGCGTGCACGCCGACCAGGCGAGCTTCGGCAACCTGACCTCGCACGGCGGATTCCTGCCGCACGGTCCGGGTTCGATCCTCACCGGTGTGCTGCTGGTCGTCTTCTCCTTCATGGGCAGCGAGATCGCCACGCTGGCGGCCGGCGAGTCCGAGGACCCGCAGCGCGCGGTCACCAAGTCCACCAACAGCATCATCTGGCGGATCGGCGTCTTCTACCTGGGCTCCATCCTGGTCGTGGTCTCCCTGCTGCCGTGGGACGACGCGTCCATCGCGAAGGACGGCTCCTACGTCGCCGCGCTGAACTCGCTGGGCATCGCGCACGCCGGTCAGATCATGAACTTCATCGTGCTGACCTCGGTGCTGTCCTGTCTGAACTCGGGCCTGTACACGGCTTCCCGCATGGCCTTCTCGCTCGGCGAGCGGGGCGACGCGCCGAAGGCGTTCGCACGCGTCAACGGCCGGGGCGTGCCGATGGCGGCGATCCTCGCTTCGGTGGTGTTCGGCTTCGTCGCCGTCTTCTTCAACTACCTGTCCCCGGACAAGATCTTCCTCTTCCTCGTCAACTCCTCCGGCGCGGTGGCCCTGTTCGTGTGGCTGGTCATCTGCTTCTCGCAGCTGCGGATGCGGAAGATCATCCAGCGCGAGGCGCCGGAGAAGCTCGTCGTGCGGATGTGGCTGTACCCGTACCTGACCTGGGCGACGGCCGCGCTGATCGTGTTCGTCCTCGGCTACATGCTGACCGACACGAAGCACGACGGCCGCGAGACCGTGCTGCTGTCGCTGCTGGTGGCGGCGGTCGTGCTGGTGATCGCCGTGGTGAAGGAGCGGATCCGGGCGGGCCGCCCGGCGCCCGCCGCGGCCGAGGCCCCGGCCGACAAGGTGTCCGTCGGCTGATCCGGCACCGGCCCGGCATGGCCGCATGACCTGGCCGCATAACCTGACGGAAGCTGTCAGGTTACGCGGCCATGCTGCGTTCCATGACGCACACGGACCAGCGCACCGACCTGACCCTCCTCCACCCCGGCGACGTCGGCTACGACGACGAACTCGCCGCCTTCCAGCTCGGTTTCGTCCAGCGGCCCGAGGCGATCGTGCCCGCCCGCTCGGCGGACGACGTGGTGGCCGCCGTACGGTACGCCGCCACGCGCGGCCTGCCCGTGGGCGTGCAGGCCACCGGGCACGGGCTGCCCGGCGGCTACGAGGGCGGGCTGCTGGTGACGACGAAGCGGCTGGACGGGATCACCGTCGACGCCGAGGCGCGTACGGTCCGGGTACAGGCCGGGGTGCGCTGGGGGCAGGTGGTCCAGGCGGCCGAGCCGTACGGGCTGGCGCCGCTCAACGGCTCGGCGCCGGGCGTGGGCGCGGTGTCGTACACCCTGGGCGGCGGGCTCGGCATCCTGGCCCGGGAGTACGGCTACGCGGCCGACCACGTGCGGTGGCTGGAGCTCGTCACCGCCGACGGCACGCTCCGCCGGGTCACCGCGGACTCCGACCCGGACCTGTACTGGGCGCTGCTCGGCGCCGGGCAGAACCTGGGCATCGTCACCGAGCTGGAGATCGGACTCGTCCCGGTGCGAACGCTGTACGGCGGCTCGCTCGCCTTCGACGGGCGGACGGTGGACCCGGCGGCCGCGCTGCGGGCGTACGAGGCCTGGACGCGGACCGTGCCGGACGGGCTGACCTCGTCCTTCGCCGCCGTTCCGTACCCGGACGTGCCCGCGCTGCCGCCGCATCTGCGCGGCACGTACGTCGTCTCCGTCCGGGTCGCCCACACGGGTCCCGGCGGCGCGGACATCGTCGCCCCGCTGCGGGAGATCGGCCCGGTGCTGTCGGACTCGCTGCGCGAGATGCCGTACGCCGAGAGCCACACCATCCACAGCGACCCGGACTTCCCGCACGCCTACTACGGCGACAGCGCGGTGCTGCGGGAGCTGGACGTCGAGCGGGCCGGGGAGCTGCTGAGGCGGACCGGACCGGCGGCGGACCTGATGTGTGTCGTGCAGGTCAACCACCTGGGCGGGGCGCTCGCGCGGCCGGCGCCGAACGCGGTGCCGTACCGGGAGGGGCGGTTCCTGGTGCGGGTGCTGACGGTCGGGGACCGGGAGCGGGCGCGGACCGTGCTGGACCCGGCGTTCGCGCTGCTGGCCGACGACACGCTCGGCCGGTCGCTCAACTTCGCCTTCGGCGCGGGCGACCGGGGTGCGGGGCTGTACGACGCCGAGACGCGAAAGAGGCTCGCCGGGGTGAAGGAGACCTACGACCCGGCGAACCTCTTCCGCAGGAACTACGGCGTCAGCGCTTGTTGACCAGCTTCCAGGCGGTGGGCAGCGCGCCCATCGCCAGGGCGGCCTTGAGGGCGTCACCGATCAGGAACGGGGTGAGGCCGGCCGCGATGGCCTGGGACGCGGACAGGTGGGCGGCCAGGGCCAGGTAGGGGACGCCGACCGCGTAGACGACGGCCTCGCCGAGGATCATCGTGCCGGCCATGCGCAGCGGGGAGCGGTCGGCGCCGCGCCGGGCCAGGGCGCCGACGAGGGCGGAGGCGAGCAGCATGCCGAGGACGTAGCCGAAGGAGACCATGCCCGCGCCGGAGGCGCCCTGCGCGAACCACGGCACGCCCGCCACACCGGCGACCGCGTACAGCCCGAGGGAGAGGAAGCCGCGGCGGGCGCCGAGCGCGGTGCCGACGAGCAGCGCGGCGAAGGTCTGGCCGGTCACCGGCACCGGGGACCCGGGCACCGGCACGGACAGCTGGGCCGCGAGACCGGTGAGCACCGCGCCGCCGACGACGAGGGCGACGTCACGGACGCGGGACGCGGGCAGCAGGTCGGCGAGAACGGCGCCGGGGCGGGCGGTGGCGGTGGCGGTGCTCATGGGGACTCCGCGGGTGACGGGGACATGCTGGGACAGGGTGACGCTATCCGAGCCGGCTACGGCCGATCACCGTCAGCGCCCGACAAAGGGCGGAACGAGAGCTTCGTGGGCTCCGGACAAAGAGTGCCGGTTACACCGGTCGGGGCGTGACCCTGATCACTGAGGCAGGTACGTTTCGCTCACGTGAAGCGGGTGCCGACGGAACTGTGCGGTCTCACCAAACGAACCCGGGTCGTCTGGTCGGATTCCTTCCTCCTGCCCTACCCTTCAGCCATGGTTGCCCAGGCCCGCTGTCTCACCTCGCGTCGCTATGTCGATCTGCGACGCCAGGGCACGGCCACCTGTCGCCGTCCGGGGTAGGGGCGGGCCGCCCGGCACGCCTCACCCTCTCCGAGCCTCCGAGACGTGTCGGCCCCGCTCCCGAGGACGGTCCCCCATGCGCCGTACCGCCGTTCCCACCCTGCCCTCGCCCGTGCCGCGTGCCGCCGACAGCGACCGGCGGCGCACCAGCGCCAGCGTCGTGCTGCGCTCCGTGCTGGAGCACGGCCCGGTGGCGCGCAGCACCATCGCCCGGCTGACCGGGCTGTCCCCGGCGTCGGTGACCGAGCACTGCGCCCGGCTCGCCGAGCGGGGCCTGATCCGGGAGTCGGCCACGCCCCGCCGCTCGAACGGGGTCGGCCGGCCGCACGTCCCCGTCGACCTGGACGACACCCGCTTCCTGGTCGCCGGGGTGCATGTGGCCGTGCCGTACACCACGGTGGCGTTGCTGGACCTGCGGGGCCGGGTGGTGGCCCGGCGGGAGCTGCGGCACGAACGGACCGACCCGGAGCGGGTGGTGGCGCGGGCCGCCGAAGGACTCGCGGGGCTGCTCGCCGGGATGCCGGGCCGGCGCCCGCTGGGGGTCGGGGTGGCGGTCGGCGGCTGGGTGGACCGGGAGACGGGCACCGTGGTCGAGCACGAGCTGCTGGGCTGGCGGGACGTGCCGGTGCGGGACCTGCTCGGCGCCCGCACCGGCCTGTCGGTCCAGGTGGACGGGCACGCGCGGGCGCTGGTGCACGGCGAGCGGCTGTTCGGGCGGGCCCGGGGCAGCCGGAGCGTGCTGCACCTGTTCGTCGGCAACGTGGTGGACGCCGCCTTCGCCACCCATGACGAGGTGCACTACGGCCCCCGGTCCGCGGCCGGCGCGATCGCCCATCTGCCGGTGCCCGGCGGCAGCGAGCCGTGCGCGTGCGGCCGTACCGGCTGCCTCCAAGCGGAGCTGAGCGAGCGGACGTTGTGCCGGCGGGCGCGGGCGGCCGGGGTGGCCGACTCGGCCCACCCGATGCGGGTGGTGGCCGCGGCGGCGGGCGGGGACCCGGTGGCCCGGCGGCTGCTGGTGGAGCGGGCGCACACGACCGGGCGGGCGGCCGGGCTGCTGCTGGACGTGCTGAACCCGGAGACGGTCGTCGTCACCGAGGTCGGCGTCATCCATGTCGAGGGCTGCCTGGAGGCGTTGCGGGACGCGGTCGGTACGGCGCGTTCCGCCGCTGTCCTCCCGACGAGTTTCCCGGATTCCGTGCTGGCGGTGGCGGGCGGATCCGTCGTACTGGAGGCGGTGTTCCGGGATCCGCTGGGTGCGTCACCTGAGGGTATTTAATTCAGAAACTCGGAATGTTGACAGAGGTCGAGCGCGGCCGGGAACATCCTGGTCATGAGCCCTCTCACGAGCTGCCGCACCCTCTGTTGCTGACATGTTGCCGCGCATGAAGCGCGTGTTTCCCGCTGCGTGAGTCCTCTTCCTCCGGCCTGCTTCTGCCGGAATTCCTCCTGCTTTTCTCTCCATTTTCTCCTGGGAGTCCTCCCATGCACCGTCGTGCCTTTCTCACCTCCGTTTTCGGCGCGTCCGCCGCCGTCGCCGGCCTGTCCGGCTGCGCCCAGGGGGATGCCGCCGCCGACACCCGGGGCGCCGCCACCAAGCCGCTCGCCGCCGAGGTCCCGGCCGGCACCAGCCTGAAGATCGCCTCCTATCTGAACCAGCAGCAACTCCAGTTCAGGCTGGCGAAGCTGCCCAAGCTGCCGTTCAGGGTGGCCGGCTGGGTGAACATCGGGGCGGGCCCGGACGTCATCAACGCGTTCCGCGCCCAGTCCCTGGACCTCGCCAACAACGCGGGCATCCCGCCGATCCAGGCGCACTACCAGGGCTTCGCCGCGAAGATCGTGGCGATCGGCATCACCCGCAGGCCCAACTACCTCTTCGCCACCAGGCCCGGCAGCGACATCCGCGCGGTCGCGGACTTCAAGGGCAGGAAACTCGCGTTCTCCCAGGGCCAGGCCCAGGGTGTCGTGCTGCTGCGGGCGCTGAAGAAGGCGGGCCTGGCCTACGACGAGGTGAAGCTGGTCCCGCTGACCAGCAACCAGTTCTTCACCGCCCTGCAGTCCGGGCAGGTGGACGTGGCCCCGCTCGCCGTCAACCAGGCGCCCGCCTACCTGCAGCAGTACGAGTCCAAGGGCGCCCGCGCCATCCCCACCGACGTCGTCGACCTGCTCAACCTGCTGTGGGCGCCGCAGTCCGTGCTGAACGACCCGGCGAAGGCCGCCGCGATCGCCGCCTACATCCCGCAGTGGGCCAAGGGCCAGGTGTGGCAGTACGAGCACCCGGACGTGTGGAACGAGGAGTTCTACGTCAAGACGCAGAACCTGACCCTCGCACAGGCGCGCGGCATCTCCGCCCTGGCCAACAAGCCGCTGTTCCCGCCCAGCTGGGACGAGGCGACCAAGTGGGAGCAGGAGACCGCCGATCTGCTCGCCGACGGCGGCTTCGTGAAGAAGTTCGACGTGTCCTCGCTGTTCGACCACCGCTTCGAGTCCATCGCCGCCAAGGCCGTACCCGAGGAGTACCGGAGGTGACCGCCGTGACCACGACGACCGCCGTCCCCCGCACTGCCGCCGGGGACCTCCCCCAGGTCCGCAGGCGCCGCCGGCTCTCCCCCGGACGCCGGCTGCCCGCCGCCCGGCTCATCGGCCCGCTGGTGCTGCTCGCCGTGTGGGCCGCCGCCTCGGCCGCCGGGGCGCTGGACCCGGGAGCGATCCCCGCGCCCTGGACCGTCCTGCGCACCGCCGGCCATCTGTGGACCGACGGCACCCTGCCCACCGATGTGCTGACCTCCCTGGAGCGGGCCGGATACGGCTTCGCGATCGGCCTGACCACCGGGGTGCTGCTCGCCCTCGCCTCCGGTCTGAGCCGGGCCGGGGAGGCGCTGATCGACGGGACCGTGCAGCTCAACCGGGCGATCCCCACCCTCGGTCTGATCCCGCTGTTCATCCTCTGGCTGGGCATCGGCGAGACCTTCAAGATCGCCGTCATCGCGATCGTCGTCTACATACCGGTCTACCTGAACACGCACGCCGCGCTGTCCGGCATCGACAGCCGGTTCGTCGAACTCGCCGAGGTGCAGCACCTGTCGCGGCTCGCCTTCGTCCGCCAGGTCGTCATCCCCGGCGCGCTGCCCGGATTCTTCGTGGGACTCCGGCTCGGCGTGACCGGCTCCTGGCTGGGTCTGGTGGTCCTGGAGCAGATCAACGCCACCAGCGGGCTCGGCTACCTGATGTTCCAGGCGCAGAACTACGGCCAGACCGACGTCATCCTGGTCGGCCTGCTGATCTACGGCGTGTTCGGCCTGGTCTCCGACAGCGTGGTCCGTCTGATCGAACGGAGGGTGCTGTCATGGCGCCGCACACTGAGCAACTGACCCGGCCCGCCGTCCGGCTGCGCGGCCTGACCCGGTCGTTCGCCGGCCGTACCGTCCTCGACGGCATCGACCTCGATCTGCCCGCCGGACAGTTCACGGCCCTGCTCGGGCACAGCGGTTCCGGCAAGTCGACCCTGCTGCGGGCCGTCGCCGGGCTCGATCACGGGGTGGCCGGCGGCGGGCGGCTCACCGCGCCCGAGCGGGTGTCGGTCGTCTTCCAGGACTCACGGCTGCTGCCCTGGCGCCGGGTGCTGGACAACGTCCTGCTCGGCCTGGACGGCAAGGACGCCGGGCAACGCGGCCGGGCCGCCCTCGCGGAGGTCGGTCTCGCGGGACGGGAGCGGGCCTGGCCGGGCGAGCTGTCCGGCGGCGAGGCGCAGCGGGCGGCGCTGGCCCGCTCCCTGGTCCGCGAGCCGGAGCTGCTGCTGGCGGACGAGCCGTTCGGGGCGCTGGACGCGCTCACCCGGATCAAGATGCACCACCTGCTGCGCGAGCTGTGGACGCGCCACCGGCCGTCCGTGCTGCTCGTCACCCACGACGTGGACGAGGCGATCGTGCTCGCCGACCGGGTCCTCGTCCTCGACCGGGGCCGGATCGGCCTCGACCTGACCATCGACCGTCCCCACCCGCGCTCCTACCGGGAGCCGCTGCTGGGCGAGTACCGCGAGCGGCTGCTGGCCGCCCTCGGCGTCACGGAGGACCACCGGTGACCACGCGCGACCTGCGTCTGAACGCCTTCCTGATGAACACCGGCCACCACGAGGCGTCCTGGCGGCTCCCCGAGAGCGACCCGTACGCCCATGTGGAGCTGAGTCACTACGTCCGGCTCGCCCGGACCGCCGAACGCGGCACCTTCGACTCGCTCTTCCTCGCCGACGGCCCCCAGCTGTGGAGCAACCTCGCCCAGCGGCCGGCCGGCGCGCTGGAACCGCTCACCCTGCTGACCGCGCTGGCGACGGCCACCGAGCACATCGGCCTGATCGCCACCGCGTCCACCTCCTACAACTCCCCGTACAACCTGGCCCGCAGGTTCGCCTCGCTGGACATCGTCAGCGGCGGCCGGGCCGGCTGGAACATCGTCACCACCGCCGGCAAGGAGGCCGCCCGCAACTTCGGGCTCGCCGAGGAGCCCCCGCACGCGGAGCGGTACGCACGCGCCGCCGAGTTCCTGGACGTGGCCCTCAAGCTGTGGGACAGCTGGGAGGACGACGCGATCGTCGCCGACAAGGCGGCCGGCGTCTGGGGCGACGACAGCAAGATCCACCCGCCCCGGCACCGGGGCAGGTACTTCAGCGTCGCCGGCCCCCTCAATGTGCCGCGCACCCCGCAGGGGTACCCGCTGCTGGTCCAGGCCGGGTCCTCCGAGGACGGCAAGGACTTCGCCGCCCGGTACGCGGAGGCGGTGTTCACCGCCCAGCAGACCCTCGCCGGCGCCCAGGCCTTCTACGCCGACCTCAAGTCCCGTACCGCCCGGGCCGGCCGGGATCCGGGGCACCTGAAGGTGCTGCCCGGGATCGTCCCGGTGCTCGGGTCGACGGAGGCCGAGGCGCGGGCCGCCGAGCGGCTGCTGGAGGACCACATCGTGTACGAGCACGGCGTGGACCGCCTGGAGAACCTGCTGCGTCTCCCGGCGGGCACGCTGGAGCTGGACGCCCCGCTGCCCGCCGATCTGCCGCCCGAGTCCGCCATCGAGGGCGCCAAGAGCCGCTACACGCTGGTCGTGGAGCTGGCCCGGCGCGACCGGCTCACCGTCCGGCAGCTGATCGGCCGGCTCGGCGGCGGGCGCGGGCACCTCACCTTCGCCGGGACGCCCGAGCAGGTCGCCGACCGGATCGAGACCTGGTTCACGCGGGGCGCGGCCGACGGATTCAACGTCATGCCGGCCGTGCTGCCCTCCGGTCTGGACGCCTTCGTGGAGCACGTCGTACCGCTGCTGCGCGCCCGCGGCCTGTTCCGCACCGAGTACGGGCCCCGGCAGACCCTCCGGGAGCGCTACGGCCTCCCCCGCCCCGCCAACCAGTACCTGACTCCCGCCTTCAGCTGAGAGGAACCAAGATGTCCATCGAGATCACCCAGGTCACGGCCCGCATCGGCGCGCGCGTCTCCGGGGTCGACATCACCCGGCCGCTCGCCCCGGAGGAGGTCACCGCGATCCGTGAGGCCCTGGGCGTCCACAAGGCGCTCGTCTTCGACGCCGGTGACCTGGACGACGCCGGACAGCAGGCCTTCGCCCGCCACTTCGGCGACCTGACCACGGCGCACCCGACGGTGGGGGCGGTCGACGGCGCCCCGAACGTGCTGCCGGTCGACAGCGAACGGGGTCGCGCGAACCACTGGCACACGGACGTGACCTTCGTCCTCAACCCGCCGCAGGCCAGCACCCTGCGTTCGCTCACCGTCCCGCCGTACGGCGGTGAAACCCTGATCGCCAACGCGGCGGCGGCCTACCGCGACCTGCCCGAGCCGCTGCGCCGCCTGGCCGACGTCCTGTGGGCGGAGCACACCAACGACTACGACTACGCGGTGCCGGACGAGGAGATCGACGAGGAGCGGGCGGCCCAGCGCGCCCAGTTCACGTCCCTCACGTACCGCACCGCGCACCCGGTGGTCCGGGTGCATCCGCTGACCGGGGAGCGGGGGCTGTTCATCGGCGGGTTCGCGCAGCGGATCGTCGGCCTGTCGGCGGGCGAGTCCCGCAAGATCCTGGACCTGCTCCAGGCGTACGTCACGCGCCCGGAGAACGTGCTCCGCCACCGCTGGTCGGAGCACCAGCTGGTGCTCTTCGACAACCGCATCACCCAGCACTACGCCATCGACAACTACGACGGCCTGCCGCGCCGCCTGCACCGGGTGACCGTCGCCGGTGACGTCCCGGTCGGCATCGAGGGCAAGGAGAGCTACTCGATCGAAGGCGACGCGTCGCACTACACGCCGGTGGCCGCGTAACCGTGCGTTCACCGTGAGTGCACCGGGTGTCCGGATAGTGGGCGGCCCTGTCGCGTGAGCGGACGGGCCGCCCAGACTGGCGGGGTTTTTGCCCGCTCATCGCACTGGGAGAGCCGCCCCCATGCCCAGCAGCACCACCACGGAGACGCCGCCGCAGCAGCGGGCGGACGCCTCCCTCTCCCACGGCCTCAAGCAGCGCCACCTGTCGATGATCGCCCTGGGCGGGGTGATCGGCGCGGGCC
Organism: Streptomyces sp. NPDC052721; assembly: GCF_040678315.1. Classification (NCBI taxonomy): domain Bacteria; kingdom Bacillati; phylum Actinomycetota; class Actinomycetes; order Kitasatosporales; family Streptomycetaceae; genus Streptomyces; species Streptomyces sp. NPDC052721. The sequence goes on from NZ_JBFATL010000024.1 coordinate 50,299, forward strand.
TCTTCGTCGGCTCCGGCGCGGGCATCGCCGCGGCCGGCCCGTCCATCGTGATCGCCTACGCCCTCTCCGGCGTCCTGGTGATGCTGGTGATGCGGATGCTCGGCGAGATGTCGGCCGCCTACCCGTCCTCGGGCTCCTTCTCCGCGCACGCCGAGCGGGCGATCGGCCCCTGGGCGGGCTTCGCGGCGGGCTGGTCCTTCTGGGTCCTGCTCTGTACGGCGGTGGGTCTGGAGGGCATCGGCGCCGCGAAGATCGTCCAGGGCTGGCTGCCGGGCACCCCGCAGTGGATGTGGGTCGCGCTGTTCATGGTCGTCTTCTGCGGGGCGAACCTGGCCGCCGTGAAGAACTTCGGCGAGTTCGAGTTCTGGTTCGCCGCGCTGAAGGTGGGCGCGATCAGCCTGTTCCTGATCCTGGGCGGGCTGGCCATCGCGGGCGTGCTGCCGGGCACCGACTCCCCCGGCGCGTCGAACCTGACCGACTTCCTGCCGCACGGCAGCGAGGGCCTGCTGGTCGGCCTGCTCGCCTCGGTCTTCGCGTACGGCGGCCTGGAGACGGTCACCATCGCGGCGGCCGAGTCGGAGGACCCGGTGCGCGGCGTCGCCTCCGCCGTCCGCACGGCGATGTGGCGGATCGCCCTGTTCTACATCGGCTCCATGGCGGTCGTCGTCACCCTCGTCCCCTGGGACTCCGAGGACGTCGTGGCGAAGGGCCCGTACGTCGCCACCCTCGACCACCTGGGCATCCCCGGCGCGGGCCAGCTGATGAACGTGGTCGTCCTGGTCGCCCTGCTGTCCGCGATGAACGCCAACATCTACGGCTCCTCGCGCATCGCCTACTCGCTGGTCGAGCGCGGCCAGGGCCCGAAGGCGCTGGCCGGGCTGTCCGGCGGGGTCCCGCGCGTCGCGGTCCTCACCTCCTGCTTCTTCGGCTTCGTGTGCGTGCTGCTGAGCTACTGGCGCCCGGACGACGTCTTCCCCTGGCTGCTGAACATGATCGGCGCGGTCATCCTGGTCGTCTGGATCTTCATCGCGGTCTCCCAGCTGCTGCTGCGCCGCCGCATCGAACGCGAGGCCCCGAAGAAGCTGGTCGTCCGCATGTGGGGCTTCCCGTGGCTGACCTGGGTCGCCCTGGCCGGCATGGTCACGATCTTCGTCCTGATGGCCCGCGAGCCGGACACCCGCGTCCAGCTGTACTCGACGGGCGGGATGACGCTGGTCCTGGCGGCGGTGGGCTACGCCCGGCAGCGGGCGCGGGCCGGGCGCTGACCGCCGCGTCCCGGGCGGGGCCCCCACGTTGCGACACGTGGGGGCCTTTCTGTTGCCCCGATGCTGTTGTTGCTAGCGTGTAGTTGCAAGATACTTGCAATAAGGTTCCGGAGGGGATCACCCATGCCCGTCTACACGCTGCCCGACCTGCCGTACGACTACGCGGCGCTCGCACCCGTGATCAGCCCCGAGATCATCGAGCTGCACCACGACAAGCACCACGCGGCCTATGTGAAGGGCGCCAACGACACGCTGGAACAGCTCGCCGAGGCGCGGGACAAGGAGGCGTGGGGCGCGGTCAACGGCCTGGAGAAGAACCTGGCGTTCCATCTGTCCGGGCACATCCTGCACTCGATCTACTGGCAGAACATGACGGGCCCGAAGGACGGCGGCGGGGAGCCGCTGGCCGCCGACGGCGTGGGCGAGCTGGCCGAGGCGATCAAGGAGTCCTTCGGCTCCTTCGCCGCCTTCAAGACCCAGCTGTCCAAGGCCGCCGCGACCACCCAGGGCTCCGGCTGGGGCGTCCTCGCCCATGAACCGCTGAGCGGGCGGCTGATCGTGGAGCAGGTCTACGACCACCAGGGCAACGTCGGCCAGGGCTCCACCCCGATCCTGGTCTTCGACGCCTGGGAGCACGCCTTCTACCTCCAGTACAAGAACCAGAAGGTCGACTTCATCGAGGCGATGTGGCAGGTCGTCGACTGGCAGGACGTGGCGAAGCGGTACGCGGCGGCGAAGTCCCGCGCGAACGTGCTGCTCCTGGCCCCCTGAGAACGTCCTGCCTCGTGATCGTCTTCTCACCCTTCACGGCGGCAGGCGGATGAGAGAAGACCCCCGTGAGGACGTGACTCACGGGGGTCTTCCCTGCGCGCAGGCGGGCCCGGCGCCGAACCGGGCCCGTCACCGGGGCTTACAGGTTGCTGAAGTCCGGGCCCTTGGTGCGGGTCCGCTTGATCTCGTAGAAGCCCGGTACCGACGCCACGGCGAGCGTGCCGTCCCACAGCCGGGCCGCCTCCTCGCCCTGGGGGGCGGGGGTGACGACCGGGCCGAAGAAGGCGATCTGCTCGCCGTCGGGGCCGGGCACCGCGATGACCGGGGTGCCGACGTCCTGGCCGACCTTCTCGATGCCCTCCTTGTGGGAGGCGCGCAGCTCGGGCTCGTACGGGGTGGAGTCCCAGTGGTCCATGAGGGACTCGGGCAGCCCCACGTCCCGCAGCGCGGCGGCCACGGCCGGCTTCTCCGGTCCCTCGCCCTGGTTGTGGATGCGGGTGCCGAGCGCGGTGTAGAGGTCGCCGAGCACCTCCGCGCCGTGCTCCTGCTGGGCCGCGATGACGACGCGGACCGGACCCCACGCCTTGGTGGCGAGCATCTCGCGGTACTCCTCGGGCAGCTCGTCGAGCCTGTTCTCGTTGAGCACGGCGAGGCTCATCACATGCCAGCGGACCTCGATGTCCCGGACCTTCTCCACCTCCAGGACCCAGCGGGAGGTCATCCAGGCCCAGGGGCACAGCGGGTCGAACCAGAAGTCGACGGGGGTCTTCTCCGACATGTCTCTCCTCGTGGGGAACGCCTTTTCCGGGAAACGCCGCGGCCGGCCGTGCCATTCCCCGTTACCCCTGTCAGGGGCACGTGGCAGGATCGGTGCTGTTCAGCCGCCATCCACGCGATCACGAGGGAGTGCCGTCCGTGCCCGGTGAGAATCTGTCCCGCGACGAGGCCCGGGAGCGGGCCGCCCTGCTGTCCGTCGACGGCTACGAGGTGTCCCTGGACCTGCGGTCCGCCGTCGGCGACGCGGGCGGCGAGCCGCGCACGTTCCGCTCGGTGACCACCGTCCGCTTCCGCTGCAACGAGCCGGGCGCCTCCAGCTTCGCCGATCTGGTCGCGCCGGGCGTGACGTCCGTGTCGCTCAACGGCCGCGACCTGGACCCGGGCGAGGTGTTCGACGGCTCCCGGATCGCGCTGGAGGACCTGGCCGCGGAGAACGAGCTGGTGGTGGACGCGCAGTGCGCCTACTCCCGCACCGGCGAGGGCCTGCACCGCTTCGTCGACCCGGAGGACGGCGAGGTCTATCTGTACACGCAGTACGAGCCGGCCGACGCCCGCCGGGTCTTCGCGAACTTCGAGCAGCCGGACCTGAAGGCGCCGTACCGCTTCGAGGTGCGGGCGCCGGAGGGCTGGACGGTGTGGAGCAACGGCGCCGGTGAACTCGCCGACGGGGTCTGGCGGTTCGCGGAGACGAAGCCGATCTCGACGTACATCACGTGCGTGGTGGCGGGCCCGTACCACTATGTGACGGACTCCTACACCCGCACCTTCGAGGACGGCACGAAGCTGGAGATCCCGCTCGGCGCGATGTGCCGCAAGGGTCTCGCGCCGCACTTCGACGCGGACGACGTGTTCCTGGTGACCAAGCAGGGCCTGGACTTCTTCCACGACCACTTCGACTACCCGTACCCGTTCGGGAAGTACGACCAGGCGTTCGTGCCGGAGTACAACCTGGGCGCGATGGAGAACCCGGGCCTGGTGACCTTCCGCGAGGAGTACATCTTCCGCGGGAAGGTGACGCAGGCGTCGTACGAGGCGCGGGCCAACGTCATCCTGCACGAGATGGCGCACATGTGGTTCGGCGACCTGGTCACCATGGAGTGGTGGGACGACCTGTGGCTGAAGGAGTCCTTCGCGGACTTCATGGGCACGTTCGGATGCGTGGGCGCGACCCGCTTCAAGGACGCGTGGATCACCTTCGCCAACCGCCGCAAGGCCTGGGCGTACCGCGCGGACCAGCTGCCGTCCACGCATCCGATCACGGCGGACATCCGTGACCTGGAGGACGCCAAGCTGAACTTCGACGGCATCACCTACGCCAAGGGCGCCTCGGTGCTGAAGCAGCTGGTGGCGTACGTCGGCCAGGACGCGTTCCTGGAGGGCTCCCGGCGCTACTTCAAGCGGAACGCGTACGGCAACACGCGCCTCGGCGACCTGCTGTCGGTGCTGGCGGAGACCAGCGGCCGGGACATGACGGCGTGGGCGGCGTCGTGGCTGCAGACGGCCGGGGTGAACTCGCTGACCCCGCAGGTGCTGCTGGACACCGAGGGCGGCCGGATCGCCGAGCTGGCGATCCTCCAGGAGGCCCCGGAGTCGCACCCGGAGCTGCGTCCGCACCGGATCGCGGTGGGCCTGTACCGCCGTACGCCCGAGGGCGCGGTGGAGCGGTACGCGCGCGTGGAGACGGACGTGCACGAGCCGCGTACGGTCGTGGCCGAGCTGGCGGGTGCCGAGGCGCCGGAGCTTGTGCTGGTCAACGACGACGACCTGACCTACTGCAAGGTCCGGTTCGACGAGACCTCGCTGGCGACGCTGCGGACGCACCTGGGCGCGCTCACCGATCCGCTGGCCCGCGCGCTGTGCTGGTCGGCGCTGTGGAACATGACCCGGGACGCGCTGCTGCCGGCGCGGGACTTCATCGATCTCGTGCTGCGCTTCGCGGGCCGCGAGTCGGACATCGGTGTCCTCCAGATGCTGCACGCCTGGGCGAACTCGGCGCTGGCGCACTACGCGGCGCCGGACTGGCGGGAGACCGGCGGGGAGCTGCTGGCCGAGGGGGCGCTGCGGGAGCTGCGGGAGGCGGAGCCGGGCAGTGAGCACCAGCTGGCGTGGGCGCGGTTCTTCGCGTCCGTGGCGTCCGCCGAGCCGGACCTGAAGCTGCTGAAGGACCTGCTGGACGGCACGGTCGAGATCGAGGGGCTGGAGGTGGACCAGGAGCTGCGCTGGGCGTTCCTGGAGCCGCTGGCCGCGCACGGGGCGGCGGACGAGTCGGTGCTGGCGGCGGAGCTGGCCCGGGACGACACGGCGTCGGGCAAGCGGCACCAGGTGCGCTGTCTGGCGGCGCGGCCGTCGGCGGCGGTCAAGGCGCAGGCGTGGGCGCAGGTGGTGGAGTCCGACGCGCTGTCGAACGCGCTGGTGGAGGCGACGATCTCGGGGTTCCAGCAGCCGTCGCAGCGGGAGCTGACCGCGCCGTACGCGCAGCTGTACTTCGCGGCGATCGAGCGGGTGTGGCGGGAGCGGTCGATCCAGATCGGCATGGACGTGGTGCGGGGCCTGTTCCCGGCGTACCAGGACCGGCCGGAGACGCTGGACGCGACGGACGCGTGGCTGGAGGCGCACCGGGACGCGGCGCCGGCGCTGCGCCGGCTGGTGCTGGAGGCGCGGGACGACCTGGCGCGGGCGCTGCGCGCACAGGAGTGCGACGCGGCGGCCGGCCGGTGAGCTTTGGCCTGAGCTTGCCCGGCCGGTGACCGTTACGAAATTCGGGCAAACATAGCCGTAACCCCTGGTCCACACCCGATCGGACCAGGGGTTTTCCGTCTCTACTCGGCATCCGAACACCTGACCTTTAGTCCCGCCTTGTCCGCATTTCTCGACGGGCGTGTAACAGCGGTTACGGTCCGGACCGGGCGCGGGAATCCCGAGTCCATGACCCACAACACCCCGCTCTCCCCCCGCCCCCTCCGCCACCTCTCCGACGTCCACCGCCGCGTCCTGACGGCCGCCCAGCTGCGCGCCCACGGCGTGACGACGGCCGAGCTGGCCGAGCAGTGCCGCCCCGACGGCCCCTGGCGGGCACTGCTCCCGCACGTGATCCTGCTGCACCCCGGCCCGCCCACCGGCGAGGAGCGGCTGCACGGGGCCCTGCTGTACGCGGCCCGCGCCACGGAGCCGGGCGTCCCGGTCCAGCCGACGGCCGAGAGTCCGCACCGGCCGCTGTACCAGGAGGCGGTGCTCACCGGACTGGCGGCGCTGACCCTGCACGGCTTCTCGTCCACCCCGCCGCTGACCGCCCTGGACCACGTGGACGTCCTGGTCCCGCGCCAGCGCCGGCTGCGCTCCACCGGCTACGTCCGCGTCCTGCGCACCCCCGCCCTGCCCGCCCCGCAGACGGTGACCGGCCTGCCGGTGGCGCCCGTGCCCCGGGCGCTGGCGGACGCGGTGGCGGACCTGAGGGACGCGGAGGCGGTACGACGGCTGCTGACCGAGGCGGTGCGCGGCGGCCACTGCGAGCCGGCGGCGGTCGTCCAGGAGCTGACCCTCGCCAAGCTGCTGAACCGCCCGCACGTCGTGGACGCCGTGGACGCGCTGCTCGCGGAGGGCCGCTCGATCGCCGAGGACCGCCTGTACCGGATGGTCCGCGAGTACGGCCTGCCCGACCCGGTCTGGAACGTCGACCTGCGCCTGCCCGGCGGCCCGCACCTGGGCGGCCTGGACGCCTACTGGCCGGACCAGGCGGTCGCCGTCGAACTGGACACCCGCGCGTCCCGGCAAAGCCATCGGCACGGCTCCGGGCAGGACGACGACGCGCTGTGGTCCGAGTACGCCCGCAAGCGCGAGCACCTGGAACGCCTCGGCATCACGGTCGTGTACATCGCGCCCAGGAAGCTGCGGGACTGCCCGGAGCAGCAGGCCGCGGTGGTGCGGACCGCGCTGATGGCGTCCGGGGACCGCGACCCGGCCGCGTACGTCGTGGTGCTGCCCCGGTAGCGAAGGCCCGCCCGCTTGTCCCGTTTTCCTGCGCCGGCCGGGTGAGGACTCACCGGAACGGACCAGCAGGGCGGGCGGGGCGCGGGCGGGGCGCGGTACAGGAGAGTCATGAGACACCCTCGAATAGCGGCAGGCGCGTGCTCCCTCCTCCTCGCCGCCGCCTGCGCGTTCGCCGATCCCGCGACGGCACAGGTGGCGCCCCGCACCACGGCCGGCGGCTACGTGGCCCTCGGCGACTCCTACTCCTCCGGTGCCGGAGCCGGCGACTACCTGGCCTCCGGCGAGGAGTGCAAGCGCAGCAGCCGGGCCTTCCCCGTGCTGTGGGCCGAGGCGCACGCACCGGCGTCCTTCACCTTCGCCGCGTGCAACGGCGCCGGCGCCGACGACGTCCTGACCGACCAGCTCGGCCACCTCGGCCCGCGCACCGCACTGGTCACGCTCACCGTCGGCGGCAGCGACTCGGGCTTCGTCTCCGTCATCGCGAACTGCGCGCTGGGCGGCGCCAAAGGGTGCCTGTCCGCCGTCTCCCGAGCCCGCACCACGATGGACGGGTCCCTCTCGGGCAGCCTCGACCGGCTCTACTCGGCCATCCGGAACCGGGCCCCCGCCGCCCGTGTCGTGGTGCTCGGCTACCCGCACCTGTACCACCTCCGCGGCGCCTGCGCGCTGGGACTCCCGGACAGCGAACGCGCCACGCTGAACGAGGCCGTGGACCACCTCAACGCCGTCATCGCCCAGCGCGCCACCGCCCACGGGTTCACCTTCGCCGACGTCACCGCCGCCTTCGCCGGCCACGAGATCTGCTCGTCCCGGCCCTGGCTGCGCGGTGTCGACGTGCTGGCGATCACCGAGTCGTACCACCCGACGGCACCGGGACAGTCCCTCGGTTACCTCCCGGTGCTCACCCGGGTGTCGTGACCGCTCCAGCGGCTCGGGCTGGAGCTGGGCCTCCGCGTGCACGCCGTCGAGCAGTGCGGCGTACGCGGCGATCACGCGCGTACGGCGATGCGTCCGCGGCGAACGGAACGGCGGCTAACAGAACTCCTTTTCCAGCACGTCCGCCGTGTCCCCGGCCCAGTCCCCGTTGAAGTTGACCGCCACGGAGTGCCGGCCGTCCGCCGTCGATGCCGCCTCGGACGCCGAGCCGTGGATCCCGCCGTCGTGGCCCCACACGTGGACGCCGCAGGTCAGCCGGGTGTTCATGAGGCCGAGGCCGTACCGGATGCGGGGGGCGCCGGTCCCCGTGGCCACCGTGGTCTTCATCTCCTTCAGCTGCCGTGCCGGGAGCAGTTCGCCGCCGAGCAGGGCGCCGTAGAAGCGGGCGAGGTCGGCGGAGTCCGAGATCATCTCTCCGGCGGAGGAGGCCATGGACGGGTTGAGGGTCGTGACGTCGTACGCCGGGCCGCCGGGGACCCTGAACGTCGAGTACGCCCTGCTGCTCGGCCGCGGCAGGGTGACCCGCGTCCCGGGCACGGAGGTCGCCCTCAGATGGAGCGGGCCGATGACGCGGCGGTTGATCTCGGTGGCGTACGACCGGCCCGTCACCTTCTCGGTCACCATCCCGGCGAGGACGTAGTTGATGTTGGAGTAGCGCCAGGAGGTGCCCGGCGCGAAGTCCGGCGCGTGCCGCATCGAGAGGTCCACCAGGTCCTGCGGGGTGAGGGTGTCGTAGCGGTGCCGGAAGAAGCCGTCCTTGGTGAAGTAGGCGCTGCCGAAGCCGGGGTCGGCCAGGTAGTCGTGGATGCCGCTGGTGTGGTTCAGCAGCTGCCGGAGGGTGATCCTGCGGCCGTCGTGGCCGTGACCGCGCACCACGCCCGGCAGCCACCGGTCCACCGAGTCGTCGAGGGAGAGCCGGCCCTCCGCCTCCAGCTGGAGCAGGACGGTGGCGACGAAGGTCTTGGTGATGCTGGCGACGCGGAAGCGGTCGGCGGGCAAGCGCGGCCCGCCCGTGCGGGTGTCGCCCACGCCGGCGGTGGCGGACCAGACGCCGTGACCGTCCCGCGCGGTGACGGCCGCGCCGGGGACACCGGCCTTGACCGCCGCCTCGACGGCCTCGCGGGTGCGCTCGTGGGGTGCGGGGCCGGCCGCGACGGCCGGTCCCGCGAGGGCCGCCGTGAGGAGCAGGGCGGTGCTGCCCACCAGAGCTGTGCGTGCGCGCATGTCTTCCCCAACCTGTGGTGTGCCGGTGCGGTCGCGGGAAGGGACCCGGGAGTGTTCTGCGAAGGTTGCCTGGTGTAGGCCGGTTGAGTGACTCTCAGCCCTTCTTCAGCACCAGCTCCGTGTTCCGGTCGGCCGCCTTGCCCGCGAACGTCCTGCCGGCGCCGGGGGCGTTGAACGACAGCTCGCGGTAGAGGGCGGCCAGGCCGGTCTGCGAGAGGTCCGCGAAGTCGGTGCGGTGCGGGGCCGCGGACTCGATGAGGGTGGTGAAGACGGAGAGCGTGCCGTCCTTGTTGTCGACCAGCTCGACGATGCGGGCGAGCTGGGGGTGGTCGATGTGCGAGGCGGTGGAGATTTCCCAGAAGGAGCCGCCGCCGGAGGCCGCGTGCGGGGTGATGATGTTCCTGTGGACGTGGCCGTTCACCCAGGCGAGCACATTACGGTGCCGGGCGAGGAGGGCCACCAGTTCCTCACCGGTGTGCCGGCGCTCGCCGGGGCGGGCCGGGTCGGGGCGGGTGTTGGTCATGGTCGTGCTGGTGTGGTGGCTGAAGACGACGGCGTAGGAGTCCTTGTTGTCCTTCAGGGTCTTGTCCAGCCACTTCAGCTGGGCGGTGCCGAGGGAGCCCTCGAAGTGGCCGCCGGCGTCGTTGGTGTCGAGGCTGATCCCGACGACGTCGTCGGAGACACGGAAGGAGTAGTACTGGGTTCCGGCGTCGAGGTTCGCGGAGGAGTAGCCGTGCCCGACCGGGCCGACGCCCTGGTGGGCGGGGTCGAGGTGGGCCTTGAGGTAGTCGGCGGGCGTGTACGGTGCCCGCTTCTCGTCGGGGGTCACGGAGCGCATGGCGCGCGCGTGCGCCTTGAGGAAGTCCCGGTAGCCTGCGCCCTGCGGATCCCGGGCGTTCTTGTTGGTGTCCCGGAACTTCTTCGCCTCGGCGGCGGAGACGGTCATCAGCTTCCTGCCGCCGATGGCGGCCTCGGCCAGGTACGAGTCGCCGTGGGAGCCGTAGACACCGAGCTGGAGCATGTCGTGGTTGCCGACGGTGGAGTACCAGGGCAGCTGCAGGCCGGGGCTGCGCACTTCGCGGATCGCGGCGGCCAGGAAGCCCTTCAGATGCGGGAAGCCGAGCGCCTTGTCGTGGTCGCGGAGGGCGGCGTCCGGCTGCCAGTACAGCTTCAGGCCGCTGTTCTGCACGCCCTCGTAGTGCGCCGGGTCACCGGAGTTCGGGGTGATGCGGCCACCGCTCATCACCTTCATGTACCACTCCAGCTCGCACAGCGCGTTGTTGTCGGTGTTGTCGCCGGTGGTCATGACGAAGTGGAGCGGAGTGCCGGTGACGGGCCCGCCGCGCAGCGCGTTGACCCGTTCGACGAAGGCGATGGAACCCTGCACGGTCAGCGCCTCCTGCGGGCGCCAGGCGTGCGGGTCGGCGGCGCGCACGAACTCGGCGCGCAGGGGGTGCTGCACATCGGTCAGGTGCATGTCCGTGAATTGCACGAACGCGGCGAGGGCCTTGCGGCGGCCCGCGCGGCCGGCCCTGGGCGTGGCCAGCTCGCCGCGCACGACCCGCTTCCAGCCGGGACCGTCGCCGAGGCGGCGGTAGCCGGAGCTGTTCCTGGGGGCGGCGACGGAGGCGAGCGTCGTGCCCTTGGCGGAGGGGGCGAGCGGGGCAGCCGCGAGGGCCCGGCCGCTGTGGGCGACGGGCTCCTCGGCGGCGGTGGCGGCCTCGCCGTCGGCCCGGCGCAGGGCGTAGCCGACGCCCGCGGAGAGCGAGACCGCTCCGGCGGCGGCGAGGACGGTACGGCGGTTGACCCCCAGAGCGGAGGTGGCGACAGAGCGTGTGCGCGGCATGGCGCGGTCTCCCCGGATGCGAACGCGTCGGCAGTGGTCGCGGGGCCGTCACGGACGCGAACGCCCCGCTCACCGTGGATCGTCGGCACCGGGGATGGCCTGCGCGTGAACGCGGCGGCAACGCGCAGCACCGATCACCGTACGTGGATCACCGGGTACCGGCCGTGGCCATGGAGTGGATCGCGGGTGGACCGGGGGCGGTCACTCCTCGTTCAACTGCCGGGGCAGGGAGAGGTCCTCCAGGTGTCCGTGCGGCGGCTGTTGGCGCCACAGCCGCAGCGCGGTGTCGACCAGCGGCACCCGGGTGAGCCCGGGTACGGCGTCGAGGTCCTGCCAGGCGGCGAAGTCGGTGGAACCGCCCACCTCGTAGCGGAGTTCACCGCCGACGACCTCACCCGTGTACAGGATGCGCACCCCGTGGTGGTCGGTGCGGCGGCGCGGGCGCCCGCTGGGAAAGACGTGGCGGAAGGAGTCGATGCCGAGGAGACCGGTCACCTCGATGCGGTAGCCGGTCTCCTCGCCGACCTCGCGGCGGACGGTGTCGTACGGGTCCTCGCCGTGCTCCATGCCGCCGCCGGGCAGCACCCACTCGGGCGTGCCGTCCGGTGCCGGCGAGCGGGCGAGCAGAAGCTGTCCGTCGCGGACGCACACGGCGTAGGCCGCCACCCTCAGTTTCCGTCGCATGGACGGACGTTAGCGCGCGGCGTCCGGGTTGGCGGGCGAATACTCCGGCGCGGACCAGCGCAGGGGCACGGCGGCCGGGGTCCACAGGGCCTCGGTGAACGTGAAGCGGACGGTACGGGCGCCGTCCCGGGCGAACTCGGTACGGGCCTCGCCGGTGAGCTGGAGGGTGGTGCCCGTGTCCCAGTCCAGGAAGAGCAGGCCGGCGCGTGGGTCGGTGCGCAGGTTGCCGAGGCTGAGGAACATGGCGTTGCCGGGGTAGTCCGGCCAGGTCAGCTCGCGCGGGGACGTGACCTCGACGAAGCCGGGGTTGCCGCCGCGGTGGCTGGCGTCGGCGCCGGCCCCGTGCACGGTGGCCAGGAAGAAGGTGTCGGCCGACCGGATGAAGTCCGCCTCCTCGTCGCCGAGTTCGGTGAGGTGGCGGGGGATGCCGGGCGTACGGTCGACGGTTTCGTACGACTCCCGTCGCTGGATGTGTCGGGGGCAGTTGGAGAAGACCTGGTCCGCCTCCACGGTGAATCCGGTTGCCGTCGGGCGCAGTCGGCCGTTGAGGCGCATGCGGCGGCGGGTCCGGGGGTCCAGGGCGATGGTGCCGACGCCGATCGGGCCGTCGTTCGGGTGCGGGCCCGTTGTGGTGCTCACGGATATCCGCCGAGGCCCTGTCACCCTCACGAAACCCGGCGCTCCCGTGAGCACCGAGGCCCACACCCTTCCCGTCTCCGGGTCCGCCGCGCCCACGATCAACAGGGGCTGTTGCTCCAGGAAGGCCGCCGCGACCGGCTTGATGTCCTGGCCGAGGGAGCGGCCGACGTGGTCGGCCCGGTCACGGACGCCGGCCTGGTCCTGGATGGCCCGCGAGCCCGCGTGATACACGCTCATGGCTAGAAGAAACCGCAGGTCGGGGCGGCGGCGTGCGGGGCGGGGGCCTGTTCCGCGCCGTGCGGGACGGAGATCTCCAGGCGGGTGCCGTCCGGGTCGTGGAAGAAGATCCCGCCGGAGGCCGCGCCTTCCCGGTGGGCGACCACGCCGTCGTGGGCGAACTCCACTCCGGCGGCCCTGAGCGCCGTCTCGTACTCCCGGACCCGGTCCATCGTGTCGGCGGTGAAGGCCAGGTGGTGCAGTCCGGCCCGGCCCCGGTCGTACGCCCCCTGCGCCTGCTGCCAGAGGGTGAGGAGGAGCTGGTCGCCGCCGTGGCCGAGGAACGCGTAGCGCCGGTCGTCCTCCTTGCCCTCGCCGAGCACGGTGAAGCCGAGGACGTCCCGGTAGAAGGCGAGCGAGCGGTCGAGGTCGGTGACGTTCAGGCCGGTGTGGCCGGTGCTCAAGGTCATGGCTCTTCCCTTCGGCGTGCCCTCACCGGGCATCTCTAACCGTCATACTCACGTTAGGTGGTTAGACTCGACCGAGTCAACCGGTCACGTAGGCTTGACCGGTTAGCCGAGAAGGAGTGCCCGATGTCCAGCGCCCGCGATCCCCGCCCGCTCACCGGCGAGCCGCTCGCGCTCGACCTGCTCAACACCCGGTGGAACAGCGACGGCGTCACCCAGGACCTGCTCGCGGACACCGAGGGGCTGGCGGTCTGGCTCGCGAGCAACGGGCTGGCCGGGACCCACCCGGCCGACGCGGCGGCGCTGCGCCATCTGCGCGCGGCACGCGAGGCGATCAAGGCGGCCGTGGACGGGTCACCGCAGCGGGCGGCGCCGCTCGTGGACGCCGTCCTGGAGCACGGCCGCATCCGGGCCCGGCTGACCGCCGGCGGTCCGGCCGAGGAGCCCGAGTTCGCCGATCCCGCCTGGGGCCCGGCCTGGCTCGCCGCCCGGAACTACCTGGACCTGCTCGCCCGGGCTCCGGAGCGGATCCGCACCTGCGCCGGCGGCAGCTGCGTCCTGTACTTCTTCGACACGTCCCGGAACGGCACCCGCCGCTGGTGCTCGATGTCCGCGTGCGGCAACCGGGCCAAGGCCTCCCGGCATTACGCCCGTTCGAAGGAGGGTTGAGCGAATTCCGGCCCATACCGGCCGGATTCGCTCATATCTCATCGGGGGTTTTCCCCATACCTTGATTTCGATTCGGTCAACGGTCCCCAAAATCCGAACCCTTCGGTCAGGCTGAGCGCTCCCGTCCGCTCGTTCCTTGACCTGAGGGATGCCGATGACCCACACGCCCGAGCGTGATCCGATACCCGGTCCGAGACGCCTGGCCCGCATAGCCGTGGCCGTGGGCGTCGTGGCCGCCCTCTCCGCGGCGGGGCCCATACCCCTGGCCCTCGCCGCGGACCCGGCCCCCGCCCCGGCCGCCGACCCCGCCGTCAAGTCCGCCCACGACAAGCTCGGCTCCGACGACGCCGCCCTGCTCGCCGAGGCCAAGGCGGACGGCGACAAGAACGTCACGATGATGATCGCGACCTCGCCCGGGAAGACCGAGCAGGTCGCCGCGGAGCTGGACGCGGTCAAGGGCGGTCTGGTGGGCCGTACCGACGACGAGCTCGGCTACGTCCGCGCCACCGTCCCGACGGGCCGGGCGGACTCGGCGATCGCCGCCGCCGTGAAGCTCTCCTCCGTCCAGGCCATCGACCTGCGGCAGGAGATCCCGCTGGACGACCCGGCGCCCAGCGGCACCAAGTCCGCGGCCGGCAAGAGCACTTACCCGGCGCCGGGCAAGCAGACCCCCGCCGAGAACCCCTACAACCCGTCCTTCGAGACCGGTGCCGTCGACTTCGTCGAGGACCACCCGAAGGCGGACGGCCGCGGCATCACCATCGGCATCCTGGACTCCGGCGTCGACCTCGGCCACCCGGCCCTGCAGAAGACCACCACCGGCGAGCGGAAGATCGTCGACTGGGTGACGGCGACCGACCCGGTCACCGACGGCGACGGCACCTGGCGGCGGATGACCACCGGCGTCTCCGGCCCGTCCTTCTCCCTCACCACCGCCTCGCAGGGCACCGAGAAGTTCACGGCGCCCGAGGGCTCGTACAAGTTCAACTACCTGTACGAGTCCGCCACCGCGGGCGGCGACGAGAAGGGCGACCTCAACCGGGACGGTGACACCACCGACGCCTGGGGTGTGCTGTACGACCCGGCCGCCGGCACGGTCCGCGTCGACACGAACGACAACCTGGACTTCACCGACGACGCGGCGATGAAGCCGTACAGGGACGGCTACCAGGTCGGCTACTTCGGCACCGACGACCCGGCGACGGACGTCGTGGAGCGCGTCCCCTTCGTGGTCGAGACCCGCAAGGACGTCGTCTACAACTCCTCCGGCGCCAAGGCCGACTACGTCAACATCGGCGTCATCGAGTCCGAGCACGGCACCCACGTCGCCGGCATCACCGCCGCCCACGGCCTGTTCGGCGGCAGGATGAACGGCGCGGCCCCCGGCGCCAAGCTGGTCTCCTCGCGGGCCTGCACCTGGACCGGCGGCTGCACCAACGTCGCCCTCACCGAAGGCATGATCGACCTCGTCACCAAGCGCGGCGTCGACATCGTCAACATGTCGATCGGCGGCCTGCCCGCGCTGAACGACGGCAACAACGCGCGCGCCGAGCTGTACACCCGGCTCATCGACACCTACGGCGTCCAGCTGGTGATCTCCGCCGGCAACTCCGGCCCCGGCGCCAACACCATCGGCGACCCCGGCCTCGCCGACAAGGTCATCTCCGTCGGCGCGACCATCTCCAAGGAGACCTGGGCCGCCAACTACGGCTCGGTGGTGGAGAAGAAGTACGCCATGATGCCCTTCTCCTCGCGCGGCCCGCGTGAGGACGGCGGCTTCACACCGACCCTGAGCGCGCCCGGCGCCGCGATCAACACCACCCAGACCTGGCTGCCGGGCTCCCCGGTCGCCGAGGCGGGGTACGCGCTGCCGGCCGGCTACTCGATGCTCCAGGGCACCTCGATGGCCTCCCCGCAGGCCACCGGCGCCTCCGCGCTGCTGCTGAGCGCGGCCAAGCAGAAGGGCATCGACCTGACGCCCGCCAAGCTGCGCACGGCCCTGACCTCGACCGCCGACCACATCAAGGGCGTGCAGGCGTACGAGGAGGGCGCGGGCCTCATCGACATCGTGGACGCGTGGGAGTCGATCAAGGACGACGTCACCGCGCACGAGTACACCGTGAAGGCCCCGGTCGACACCGCGATCGACTACGCCCTCAAGACCCCGGGCTACGGCACCGGCCTGTACGACCGCGAGGGCGGCCTGAAGGCGGGCGAGAAGAAGACGTACGACGTGACGATCACCCGTACGTCCGGCCCGGACAAGGCGGTCCGGCACGAGCTGCGCTTCGCGAACAACGCCGGCGGCACCTTCCGGATCGTCGGCGACGACGACGTCAGGCTGCCGCTGAACCAGCCGGTCACCGTCAAGGTGCAGGCGGCCCCGGAGTCCGCGGGCATCAAGAGCGCGATCCTGGAGGCCGACGACCCGCGGACCGAGGGCGTCGACAAGCAGATCCTGTCCACCGTCGTGGTCGCGGCCCCGGTGAAGTACACCTACTCCGCTTCCGGTTCGGTGCAGCGCAACAGCACGCGCTCCTACTTCCTGACCGTGCCCGAGGGCGCGACGTCGCTGGAGGTCGCGATCGGCGGGCTGAAGGACAGGAGCCAGACCCGGTTCATCGCCATCCACCCGTACGGCGTCCCCTCCGACAGCACCTCGACCCCGTACTGCTACAACAACTACCTGGACGGCAACGGCTGCAAGCCCGACGTGCGCTCCTACGCCGACCCGCAGCCCGGCGTCTGGGAGGTCGAGGTCGAGTCCCGGCGGACCTCCCCGCTGCTCGACAACCCGTACCGGCTGGACGTCACCGTCCTCGGCGCCGCCTTCGACCCGCAGACCGTGACCGTCCCCGAGGCCAAGGTCGGCACCCCGGCCACCGCCTCCTGGAAGGTGACCAACACGTACGCCGCGCTGGACGGCAAGCTGGTCGGCGGCCCGCTCGGCTCCGCCAAGACGGCCCGCACGGCCATCAAGGAGGGCGAGACGCAGACCACCACGGTGACCGTCCCGGCCGGTGCCACCTCACTCGACGTCGCCATCGGAGGCGTCTCGGACACGGCGGCCGACCTGGACCTGACGGTGTACGACGCGTCCGGCAAGGAGGTCGGCAAGTCCGCCGACGGTGACTCGGAGGAGGCGGTCTCCGTGCCGTCCCCGGCCGCCGGCACCTACACCATCGAGGTCGTGGGCTACGCGGTCCCGGCCGGCTCGACCGACTACGACTACCGGGACGTGTTCTTCTCCACCGCGCTCGGCTCCGTCACGGTCGACGGCTCGGCCCCGGTCAAGCTCGGCACGGGCGCCTCGGCGACGGTGACCGGCCAGGTCACGGCCGCCGCGGAGGCTCCGGCCGGCCGCGAGTTCTTCGGGCAGGTCCAGCTGGTGAACGCGCGCGGAACCGTCGCGGGCAGCGGCAGCGTGAAGATCGAGAAGGTCACGCCGTGACGCTGTGACGGGGTGACGTGAAAGGGAGGGGCGGGCGTCCGGACGGACCCCCGCCCCTCCTCTTTTCCCTCAGGACGCGTCGTCCGAGGGGCACGTCAGGGTCCGGGAACCGGGCAGGGCGTCGGTGATCCAGGCGCGTGCGGCGGCCACGCGGGAGTCGCCGACGGCCCACAGGCTCGCGTACCGCTCGCCCCGACCGACCCGCACCAGCACGTGCTGTCCCGCGCGCGGTGCCGGCCGCGCGTCCGCGTCGAGCAGGAAGCCGGCCTCGGCCGGGCCGTGCGCCGGCCGGTAGGAGCGGATCACGGTCAGCGTGACCCGGCTGCCGGGCGCGTCCTCGTCCCGTGCCACCCGCGCCACGGTGCCCTCCACGACGAGCCGGGAACAGGCCAGCTCCCGCTCCGGGTCCGCCGGCCGCCCGCCGGCCCCGGCCTCCCGGCCCGTCGCGTCGACGTCGCCCTTGGCCGCCGACGACGCCCCGCCCTTGTCGTCCGCCCCGCCACCGCCCTGGGTCACGAGCCAGCCGAAGCCCAGGACCAGGGAGAACGCCGCGGCACCGGCGAGCGAGCCGAGCGCGGTCCGCAGGGCCCGGCGGGGCCCACTCGCCCGCCCGGGGCGGGGCGGCCGGCCCGGCCGGGCGGGAGCGGAGGGGCGGGTGCGGCTGCGGGGATGCGGGGGTGCGGTGGGGGGCAGGGGGGACACGGCGTCCGGGGACGCCCCGGCCCCTTCCCCGGTGCTCTCCTCCCCCGTCAGCGCCTCGGCCAGCCGCACCAGCTGGTCCCGCAGCACGGCCACGTCGGCCTCGGCCGCCCGGTGCGCGGCGAGGAAGGCGGGGTCCCGCCGGGCCCCCTCCGGCAGGGGTCCACCGGTGATCGCGGCCATCAGGGCGTCCATGCCGTCGTACTCCCGGTGCTCCCCGTCCTCCCCGTTCTTCCCGTTCTTCCCTGCACGCTCGGCGCCCCCGAAATCCCCGGCGTCCCGCGCGTCCTCGTGTTCGGCGGTCATGTCACGCCACCTCGTCCTCGTGCAGCCGGTCGCGCAGTGTGCGGACCGCCGTGTGCAGCCTGCTCTTGACCGTGCCCTCCGGGATGCCCAGTTCCTCGGCGATGTCCCGCACCGGCAGGTCGGCGAAGAAGCGCAGCACGACCACCTGCCGCTGGGCGGCCGGCAGCTCGTCCAGCCCCCGTGCGACGGCGAGGGACAGCAGGCTGGTCTCCTCGCCGGAGGCGGGCGCGGGCCCGCGCAGCGCGGCCAGCCGCTCCCCCAGCCGCTCCTGGCGCCGCTTGGCCCGGTGCCAGTCCATGGCCAGGTTGGAGGCGACCACCGCCGCCCACGCCGACACGTCCCGCGGTGCCTCCCGACCGCTCGCGGCCCGCTCCAGCAGCCGCAGCCGGACCTGCTGCACCCCGTCCGGCAGGTCCGACTGCGGCACCCCGCCGAGCGCCAGCACCGCCCGCACCCGGCGTTCCTGGGCCGCGTCCAGCGGATCGCCGCCGGTACCGTCCGTACCGTCGGCGTACACCGCCCCTCGGTCGCGGCGCGCCCTTCCGCGCAGCACAAGCCACCCCCTCCCGCGTTTGCCCCTACGACGTGGCGGCGGACCGAAACGTTCGGCCGGCACCGGAAGTCTTCAGAGGCGTACGTCACACCCCCGTATGGCCCGGACCCGGACGGGCAGGGGCGGGACGGCACAGCTTCCGGCGCGGACCCCCGGTGGAGGGAATTTCTGCAGCTCAGCGGGGTGCGCGGCGGAGGTATGGAACCGTCCGCCGGGTGATCGTGTCCCACTCTTCGGGCACGCGCGGCAAAGAATTGGACAGGTGGACCGGGGTCGGCCGCATGATGGAAACGCCCCGGTCAGGCAAGAGACACATAGAGGGAGTCGCTGTGAGGGTCGGAATCGTCGGAGCCACCGGTCAGGTGGGCACGGTCATGCGCAGGATCCTCGCGGAGCGGAACTTCCCGGTCACGAAGCTGCGCCTGTTCGCCTCGGCCCGTTCCGCCGGGACCGTGCTGGACGGCGTGACGGTGGAGGACGCGGCGACCGCCGACTACAGCGGCCTGGACATCGTGCTCTTCTCCGCGGGCGGCGCGACCTCCAAGGCGCTGGCCGAAAAGGTCGCCTCCCAGGGCGCCGTCGTGATCGACAACTCCTCCGCCTGGCGCAAGGACCCCGAGGTCCCGCTGGTGGTCTCCGAGGTGAACCCGCACGCCATCGCCGACCGCCCCAAGGGCATCATCGCCAACCCGAACTGCACCACGATGGCCGCGATGCCGGTGCTCAAGCCGCTGCACGAGGAGGCCGGCCTGGAGGCGCTGGTCGTCGCCACGTACCAGGCGGTGTCCGGCTCGGGTCTCGCGGGCGTGGCCGAGCTGCACGGCCAGGTGCAGAAGGTGGCCGCCGAGGCCGACAAGCTCACCCACGACGGCGCGGCGGTCGACTTCCCCGAGCCGCAGGTCTACAAGCGCGCCATCGCCTTCAACGTGCTGCCCTTCGCGGGCAACCTCGTCGACGACGGTCTCAACGAGACCGACGAGGAGCAGAAGCTGCGCAACGAGTCCCGCAAGATCCTGGAGATCCCCGGTCTGAAGGTCTCCGGCACCTGTGTGCGCGTCCCGGTGTTCTCCGGCCACTCCCTCCAGGTCAACGCCCGCTTCGCGCGCCCGATCTCCCCGCAGCGCGCGACCGAGATCCTCTCCGGCGCCCCCGGCGTGGCCCTCTCCGACATTCCGACCCCGCTCCAGGCGGCCGGCCAGGACCCGTCGTACGTCGGCCGCGTCCGCCGCGACGAGACGGTGGACAACGGCCTCGCCCTGTTCATCTCCAACGACAACCTCCGCAAGGGCGCCGCACTGAACGCGGTGCAGATCGCGGAACTCGTGGCGGCGGAACTGTCGGCGAAGTAACCCACACCTCCGACAAGGGGCGGCCCCTCCGGGCCGCCCCTTTCGCGTCCACCTGGCGGGGATCCCGCTCGCAGCTCCGTTCGAGGGCGGCGCCTTGCGCGGCCTACCCCCGGCGCACCTCGTACAGGAAGCACCCGTACTCCACCGCCCGCACATGCACCACCGCCACCTCCGGGTCGGCGAAGGCCTCCGTGAGGGCGGGGGCGAAGGCGTCCGGGTGCTCCACCAGGCGGCCGCCGAGGATGCGGCCGTCGCCCGAGTAGCGGCGCAGGACGCGGTGGGAGTTGGTGAAGGGCAGGGCGTCGCCGGCCGGGCCCGGGCACTCCTCGGCGTGGACGAAGACCGGGCCCTGCTCGTCGTAGGCCCCCGGGTCGGCGCCCGTCCCGGCCGCCCAGCGGCGCAGCGGCGCGTACGAGACCAGGGCGATCCGTTCGCCGGGCACGCTGTGGCGCAGGCAGCAGCGCAGCGGGGCGCCGCCCTCCTCGTCGGTCACCGGGACCGGGGGGCGGCCGGCGTCGTCGGCGGTGCGCAGCTCCTTCAGGACGGCCGGGTCGACGGGGCGTGCCGTGTGTGTCGTCGTCATGGGTCCAGCGTCGGGTTCCGGCGGCGCGCCGACCGGCGGGATACGGACATCGCGTTCCCCCTCGATCCCATGGAAGGATGACGCAACCGACACATAACGAGGAGATGACCGCGTGCCTGGCACAAACCTGACTCGCGAAGAGGCGCAGCAGCGGGCCGAGCTGCTCACCGTTGACTCGTACGAGATCGATCTCGACCTCTCCGGCGCGCAGGAGGGCGGTACCTACCGGTCCGTGACCACGGTGCGCTTCGACGTGGCCCGCGGCGGTGCCGAGTCCTTCATCGACCTGGTGGCCCCGGCCGTCCACGAGGTGGTCCTCAACGGTGACCACCTGGACGCCGCCGAGGTCTTCAAGGACTCGCGGATCGCGCTGCCCGGGCTGCTGGAGGGGCCCAACGTCCTGCGGGTCGTCGCGGACTGCGCCTACACCAACACCGGCGAGGGCCTGCACAGGTTCGTCGACCCGGTCGACGACCAGGCCTACCTCTACACCCAGTTCGAGGTCCCGGACGCCCGCCGCGTCTTCGCCTCCTTCGAGCAGCCGGACCTGAAGGCCACCTTCCAGTTCACCGTGAGGGCGCCCGAGGGCTGGACGGTCATTTCCAACTCGCCGACCCCGGAGCCGAAGGACAACGTCTGGGTCTTCGAGCCGACCCCGCGGATCTCGACGTACATCACCGCGCTGATCGTCGGCCCGTACCACTCCGTGCACAGCGTGTACGAGAAGGACGGGCAGTCCGTGCCGCTCGGCATCTACTGCCGGCCCTCGCTCGCCGAGTTCCTGGACTCCGACGCGATCTTCGAGGTCACGCGGCAGGGCTTCGACTGGTTCCAGGAGAAGTTCGACTACGCGTACCCGTTCAAGAAGTACGACCAGCTCTTCGTGCCCGAGTTCAACGCGGGCGCGATGGAGAACGCGGGCGCGGTGACCATCCGCGACCAGTACGTCTTCCGGTCCAAGGTGACCGACGCGGCGTACGAGGTCCGCGCGGAGACCATCCTGCACGAGCTGGCCCACATGTGGTTCGGCGACCTGGTCACCATGGAGTGGTGGAACGACCTGTGGCTGAACGAGTCGTTCGCCACCTACACCTCCATCGCCTGCCAGGCCGCGGCCCCCGGCTCGCGCTGGCCGCACTCGTGGACCACGTTCGCCAACTCGATGAAGACCTGGGCGTACCGGCAGGACCAGCTGCCGTCCACGCACCCGATCATGGCGGACATCCGCGATCTGGACGACGTCCTCGTCAACTTCGACGGCATCACGTACGCCAAGGGCGCCTCCGTCCTGAAGCAGCTCGTCGCCTACGTCGGCGAGGACGAGTTCTTCAAGGGCGTGCAGGCGTACTTCAAGGCGCACGCGTTCGGCAACACGCGCCTGTCCGACCTGCTGGGCGCCCTGGAGGAGACCTCCGGCCGCGACCTGAAGACCTGGTCGAAGAAGTGGCTGGAGACGGCCGGCATCAACATCCTCCGCCCGGAGGTGGAGACCGACGCCGAGGGCCTGATCACCTCCTTCGCCGTCCGCCAGGAGGCCCCGGCGCTGCCCGCCGGCGCCAAGGGCGAGCCGACCCTGCGCCCGCACCGCATCGCGATCGGCCTCTACGACCTGTCCGACGCCGGCAAGCTGGTGCGCGGCGACCGGATCGAGCTGGACGTCGACGGTGAGCTGACGGCCGTACCGCAGCTGACGGGCACGCGCCGCCCCGCGGTCATCCTCCTCAACGACGACGACCTGTCCTACGCCAAGGTCCGCCTGGACGAGGAGTCGCTGACGACCGTCACCGAGCACCTCGGCGACTTCGAGGCGTCCCTGCCGCGCGCCCTGTGCTGGGCGTCGGCCTGGGACATGACGCGGGACGCCGAGCTGGCCACCCGCGACTACCTCTCCCTGGTGCTGTCCGGCATCGGCAAGGAGTCCGACATCGGCGTCGTGCAGTCCCTGCACCGCCAGGTCAAGCTGGCCATCGACCTGTACGCCGCCCCGGCCGCCCGCGAGGCCCTGCTGACCCGCTGGACCGACGCCACGCTGGCCCACCTGCGCGCGGCTGAGCCGGGCAGCGACCACCAGCTGGCCTGGGCGCGTGCCTTCGCGGCGACCGCGCGCACCCCGGAGCAGCTGGACCTGCTGGAGGCCCTGCTCGACGGCACGCAGACCGTCGAGGGCCTGGCCGTGGACACCGAGCTGCGCTGGGCGTTCGTCCAGCGGCTCGCGGCCGTCGGCCGGTACGACGAGGCGGAGATCGCGGGCGAGTACGAGCGGGACAAGACGGCCGCCGGCGAGCGGCACGCGGCCACCGCCCGCGCGGCCCGCCCGACGCCGGAGGCGAAGGCGGAGGCCTGGTCCTCGGTCATCGACTCCGACAAGCTGCCGAACGCCGTGCAGGAGGCCGTGATCGGCGGCTTCGTGCAGATCGACCAGCGGGAGCTGCTCGCGCCGTACACGGACAAGTACTTCGAGGTCGTCAAGGGCATCTGGGACTCCCGTTCGCACGAGATCGCCCAGCAGATCGCGATCGGCCTCTACCCGTCCGTCCAGGTCTCCGAGGAGACCCTGGCCAAGACGGACGCCTGGCTGGCCTCGGCCGAGCCGACCGCGGCCCTGCGCCGCCTCGTCTCGGAGTCCCGCGCGGGCATCGAACGGGCCCTGAAGGCCCAGGCGGCGGACGCGGCGGCCTCCGCCGAGTAGCCGCCGATACGGCGACGGGGGCGCCCGGTGCGGCACCGGGCGCCCCTGCGCGTTGGCGGTCTGCACAGGAGCAGTACCAGGCGTTGCGGCTGCCCAGCGATCTTCCGGTACTCCGTACCCTGCGCGTGGTCTACAGCGACGACGACCGGCCCATCGAAGCCACCGTCATGGTCAAGGCAGGTCATCTCTACGAGTTGCAGTACGAGTTCTCGCCGGAGTGACCGGTTCGGCGGGGGCGGCATGCCGATGCCGGGCGGGCTCGGGCCCGTCCGGCATCGGGGTTGGGTTCAGCGGTCCGGGACCGTGACCGGCTGTCAGTTGACGACGACCACCACGACGCCGCCGCCGCCGAAGCCGGGGACGAAGCCCGAGCCGTAGAAGCCGTTGCGGAAGCCGTTGTAGAAGCCGTTGCCGTAGCAGTTGTTGAACCCGAAGCCGCGGTCGAAGCAGCCGCGGTTGGTCGTGACCTGATGCGGGGTGGCCGCCGAGGCCGTACCCGCCGTACCGATCGCGGCACCACCCGCCAGGAGGACGCCGGCGGCGGATACCGCGAAGAGACGCCTCACGCTACGTACTGTCATGGGCCTACCTTCCTTCCACGCCCGCACGGGGTTTCCGGTCCGGGGGCGATGGCCGCGGCCGCGGTGCGAACGTGGCACGGCGCGGTCGTAGGTGTTGCCGCGGGGGACGAGCAGCAGGCCTGGCCACATCGGCTGCCGGTCCCGGTGAACAGGGCACTCGCCGCCTGCGGCGGGCACACCCCTGATCGCGGCCCTTTTACTTCACGCTAACCGGCCTTCGGTGAGTCAGCATCTCGGGCCGCGACGGACCGTGACTCCCCGGCCGCCGACGATTCCGTCCGGTGAACGGTCCCCGCCCGCCTCCGGACTGCCCCGCCACGGTTGCCCCGAACGCCAGCGCCATGCCCGCCAGCTGCACCGGGGTGAGCGTCTGGCCGAGGGCCGCCCAGCCGGTGACCGCCGCGGTCAGCGGGGAGAGGGGGCCCAGGAAGGCGGCCTGGGTGGCGGGGAGCCGGCCGATGCCGCGGAACCAGAGCCAGTAGGCGACGGCCGTGTTGGCCAGGGCGAGGTAGAGGTAGCCGCCGGCTGCACGGACGTCGAGGGCGGGCGGGGCGCCCTCGGCCAGGAGGGCGACCGGGGCGATGAACAGGCCGCCCGCGGTGAGCTGCCAGCCGGTGAGCGCGAGCGGGCCGACCCCGTCCGGGCGGCCCCAGCGCTTGGTCAGCACGGTGCCGGCGGCCATGGCGGCGGTGGACGCGAGGGCCGCGAGGACGCCGACCAGGTCGAGCGCGCCGGCCCCCTTCAGCACGACGAGGCTGACTCCGCACGCGGCCATCAGCCCGGTGAGCAGCGTGCGCGGGGCCGGTCGCCGGCCGAGGAGCAGGGCGGAGAGTCCGACGACGAACAGCGGGCCGGCCGAGCCGACGACCGCGGCCATCCCCCCGGGCAGCCGGTACGCAGCGACGAACAGCAGCGGGAAGAACGCGCCGATGTTGAGTGCCCCGAGCACGGCCGCCTTGGCCCACCAGGCGCCGCGCGGCAGCACCCGGGTGAGGGCGAGCAGCAGCAGCCCGGCGGGCAGGGCGCGCGCCAGGGCCGTGAACAGGGGGCGGTCCGGCGGCAGGAACTCCGTGGTGACCGCGTACGTCGTGCCCCAGGAGATGGGGGCGAGGGCGGTGACGGCGATGACCGTGGTGCGGGGACGGATGGGCATGGCAGTGGCCCCTTCCGGAAGCGTGCGCGGCCTGGTGGCTCACCCTTAAGTAGCTTAGTCCTAAGCAACTTAGCGTCAAGTGGCTTTCTTGCGGGCGAGCGGAATCGGGCCGATACTCAGCGCATGCAGCCACAGCCCGCCGACACCGTCGACGCGATCATCGAGCAGTGGGCGCGCGTGCGGCCCGATCTGGACACCCGCGCCATGGAGGTCTTCGGCCGGATCTTCCGGCTCTCGCGCGCGATGGGCGACCGGATGGAGAGGGCGTACAAGCCCTACGGCATCTCCCGCGGCGAGTTCGACGTCCTGGCCACCCTGCGCCGGTCCGGCGAGCCGTACACCCTCTCGCCCCGCCAGCTGTCGGCCACGCTCATGCTCACCACCGGCGGGATGACCGGCCGGCTCGACAAGCTGGAGAGCGCCGGACTGCTGCGCCGCTCCCCCGACCCGCACGACCGGCGCGGCCTGAAGGTGACGCTCACCGAGGAGGGGCTGCGGCTGATCGACGAGGCGGTGGGCGCCGGGCTGGCGGAGGAGAGCGCCGCCCTGTCCGCCCTGGACGCCGAGGAGGCCGGCCACCTGGCCGGACTGCTGCGCAAGCTGCTCGACGCGACGGCCGGCTAGCCGCCGTCGGCAGCGCGGAGGAC
The DNA here is from genome assembly GCF_040678315.1 of Streptomyces sp. NPDC052721. Lineage (NCBI taxonomy): Bacteria > Bacillati > Actinomycetota > Actinomycetes > Kitasatosporales > Streptomycetaceae > Streptomyces > Streptomyces sp. NPDC052721. The sequence goes on from NZ_JBFATL010000024.1 coordinate 75,791, forward strand.
GTTCACGAGGACGCCGGGGGCGCTCGCGAAGACGCCGAGCGCGTTCACGGAAACGCCGGAGGCGCCGGTCTCACCCGGGTACGGCGTGCGCGCGTACCGACGGGAGGACCGGCGCCCCCGGCGAACGAACCGACGGTCGGTCAGGCCTTGGCCTGTGCGTCGGACTTGACGTTGATGTTGGACGAGGTGGTGTCCTTCTTGGCCCGGGACTTGTCGAGGGCCATCACCAGACCGGCGATGACCAGGAACAGCACCACCGGGGCAAAGACGTACAGGCCCAGCGTCTCGATGACGCTCAGGCCCTTGCCGGGGTCGTCGCCGTCGTCGCGGGTCAGCGCGAGCGCGGGGGACGACATGAGCAGCATCATCAGCGTCGTACCGGCGGCCAGGGCGCCGGCGCGCAGGGCGTTCTTCTTGTCCACGGAATCAAGTTAGCGAACCGCCGCCGGGGCCGCGCGGCCGGGGTGCCCGTACGGGGGCGGGGGCGGTCAGCGCAGCACCTCCAGCAGGGCCCGGAGCCGGGGAGAGGTCACCAGTTCCTCCAGGGGCACGGGGCGGCCGTCGGGGTCGGCGACCGGCAGCCGCCAGTTCGGGTACTGGTCCCAGGTGCCCGGCAGGTTCTGCGGGCGGCGGTCGCCGATGCCGTCCGGGAGCCAGACGCCGATCAGCCGGGCGGGGGTGCGCAGCAGGAAGCGGTGGACGGCGCGGATCTCCTCCTCCTCGTCGGAGCCGGGCGGTCCGGCCGCCGGGCTGTCCAGCAGACCGAGGCTGCCGAGCAGGGCGAGCCACTCCGCGGTGTCGGCGGCGGCCTCGGCGCGTTCCTCGGCGGCCGAACGGGTGAGCAGGCCGAGGCGGTCGCGCAGCTCGACGTGGTCGCCGGTGAGCCGGGCGGCGGTGGGCGGCAGGTCGTGGGTGGTGGCGGTGGCCAGGCAGTCGGCGCGCCAGCGGTCGGGCGGCAGCGGGTGGCCGTCGCCCTCCCAGTCCCGTTCGAACCAGAGCACGGAGGTGCCGAGCACCCCGCGCCGCTGGAGTGTCTCGCGCACGCCGGGCTCGACGGTGCCGAGGTCCTCGCCGATCACGACGGCGCCCGCGCGGGCCGCCTCCAGGGCCAGGATCGCGAGCATGGCGTCGGCGTCGTAGCGGACGTACGTGCCGTCGGTGGGCGGGCTGCCCTGGGGGACCCACCAGAGCCGGAACAGGCCCATGACGTGGTCGATGCGCAGGGCGCCGGCGTAGCGGAACAGGGCGCGCAGGAGATCGCGGTAGGGGGCGTGGCCGGTAGCGGCGAGCCGGTCGGGGCGCCAGGGCGGCAGCCCCCAGTCCTGGCCGCGGGCGTTGAAGGCGTCCGGCGGGGCGCCGACGGACATCCCGGCGGCGAACACGTCCTGCTGGGCCCAGGCGTCGGCGCCCGCCGGGTGCACGCCGACGGCGAGGTCGTGCACGATCCCGACGGGCATGCCGGCCTCGCGGGCGGCGCGCTGGGCGGCGCGGAGCTGGCCGTCGGTGAGCCAGGCGAGGCGGGTGTGGAACTCCACCCGGTCGGCGAGCTCCCCCCGCGCCCCGGCCGTGGCGGCCGAGCGGGGGTCGCGCAGCCCGTCCGGCCAGCGGTGCCAGTCGGAGCCGTGGATCTCGGCGAGGGCGCACCAGGTGGCGTGGTCGTCCAGGGCCTGGCCGTGGGCGGCGCGGAAGGCGTCGTAGGCTGCCTGGCGGCCGGGCCCGAGAGGGACCCGCGCGACCAGCTCCAGCGCCTCCCGCTTCAGCTCCCACACCGCGTCCCGGTCGATGAGGGCGCCCTTGTCCAGGACGGCGGCGCGCAGCCGTCCGGCCCGCTCCAGCAGCCCGTCGAGCCGCTCGCGGTCCTCGGCGTACGCGTACTCGGGGACGTCCTCGATCCGCAGGTGGACGGGGTCGGGGAAGCGGCGGGAGGAGGGTCGGTACGGGGAGGGGTCGGTGGGGGCGCCGGGTACGGCCGCGTGCAGCGGGTTGACCTGGACGAACCCGGCGCCGGCGGTGCGTCCGGCCCAGCCGGCCAGCTCGGCGAGGTCGGCGAGGTCGCCCATGCCCCAGGAGCGGCGGGAGAGCAGGGAGTAGAGCTGGACGAGGAGGCCGTAGGAGCGACCGGGCGGGGCGGGCAGCCGGTCCGGGGCCACGACGAGACACGCCTCACCGCTGCGCCCGTCGGGCGCGGTGGCGGTCAGCCGGTGGACGCCGAGCGGAAGATCCCCGGCGCCGTCCCGTTCCTCCCCGTCCTCGGTCCGGACGCGCAGCCGGGTGCCGGCGGGCAGCGCGGTGAGGGCGGCGGGCGGTTCCGCGCCGGCCCACTGGACCACCGTCGGCGGCAGCAGGCGCTCGCGCAGTTCACGCTCCCGGGCGGCGAGGGCGGCGCGTACGGCGTCCGGGCCGGCCGCGTCGACGCCGAGAGCGGCGAGGGCGGCGGTCACGGCGGAGGCGGGGACCTGGACGGTGCGGTCCGGGGCGGGGCGGTAGGACGTGGCGACCCCGTGCAGCTCGGCGAGCCGGGCGAGGTCCGCGGTGGGGTGCTCGTCGGGCGCCGCGGCCATCTACAGCCCCGGCGCGAAGGAGTCCGGGACCGGGTCGGACTCGCTGGTCAGCGGGGCGGCCTCGGCGAGCGGGGGCTCGCTGGTCAGGGGCTCGGCGTCGGGCAGCGGCGGCTCGCTGGTCAGCGGTGCCTGCGCGCAGGCGCTCTCCGCGCTGAACACCCACAGCGGCGCCGCGTCGGTCTCGGCGGACGGCTCCGCCACGGGTTTGAGCTGGGCCGGGATCGTGAGTCGGACCGGTACGGCCACGGGGGACTCCTTGTCGGTGTGCGGATGCTGCGGCTTTGGACGGGTTACGGCAGGCCTACCCCGTGAGCCCGCCGCCACGCGCGGCAAAAACCGGGGCCGGGGTGATCCGGCACGGGCCCTGTGATCGATAGAGGGGGTGTGAGACTGTTCCGCCCCATGGGGGGCCAGCGGGAGAAGGACGACGGGAGCGGCGGGGACGCGGCCCTGTTGCGGGCCGTCGCGCAGGGGGACGCCTCGGCGATGGCCGCCCTGTACGACCGGCACGCCGGGTGGCTGCACGCGCGGCTGACGCGCCGGTGCGCCGACCCCGAGCTGGTGCGGGAGGTGCTCCAGGACACGTTCGTCACGGTGTGGCGGTCGGCGGCCGGGCACCGCGGCCAGGAGGCCGGCGGCTGGCTGTGGACGATCGCCGCGCGCCGGCTGGTCGACGCGCGGCGGGCGCAGGAGCGGGCCGCGCGGGTCGCGGGACCGCTGCCGGAGCCGGAGTCCTCCGGGCGGTACGGGTCCGCCGCCGCGCCGTCCGCCGAGGACCGGGTGCTGGCGGGTCTGGAGTACGGCGATGTGGGCACCGCGCTCGACCGGATCTCCCCCGAGCTGCGGGAGGTGCTGCGGGCCACGGTCGTCGACGGGCTGAGCACCCGGGAGGCGGCCCGGCTCCTCGGCATCCCGGAGGGCACGGTCAAGTCCCGGGCCCGCCGCGCCCGCGCGGAACTGCGCGAAGCGCTGGCCCAGCTGAACCCGTCCCCGTTGGGAGGCACGGCATGACCCACCGCGACAGCCACCAGTGGCACATCCCCGGCGACCAGGTCACCCGCTACGCCGAGGGCACCCTGCCGGACCCGGACGCCTGGTCCCTGGAGAAACACGTGGAGGACTGCGCGACGTGCGCGTCCCGGGTGTCGGCCGCGGTACGCGGCACGGCGGCGGGGACGGTCCTCGCGGCGGTACGGACGGCGGTGCTGGAGTCGGCGCCGGGGGCGGTCGCAGCGGCGGAACCGGTCGCCGGGCGGGCGGGTGGGACGTCGGCGCCGGAAGCCCTCCTGCCGGGCCGCCCGCCGGCCGGCGGGCGGCCCGGCTCGTCGCGGCTCGCCCGGCTGCTGTGGGCCGCCGGGCCCGCCGTGCGCGGGGCCTGGCTGCCGGCCGTGCTCGGCGTGGCGGTGGCCGCGCTGGCCATGTCGTACGGGGCCGGGTTCCCCGGGGCACGCGCGTTGCTGCTGGCCATCGCCCCCGTGGTGCCCGTCGCCGGGGTCACCCTGTCCTACGGCCCGCACGCGGACCCCTTGCACGAGGTCACCGCGGCCACACCGGGCGGCGGGCTGCGGCTCGCGCTCACCCGTACGGTCGCCGTGCTCGCGGTGAGCCTGCCCCTGCTGACCCTCACCGGGCTGCTGCTGCCCGCCTCGGGTGCCCCCGCCGCGGTGGCCTGGCTGCTGCCCGGGCTGGCGCTGGCGCTGGCCTCGCTGGCCCTGGCCTCCTTCGTCGGGTGCCGTGCGGCGGCCGGGGTGACGGGCGGCGGCTGGCTGTGCGCCGTCCTGGCACCGGTGGCGGTCGCGCCGGGCGGTGCGGCGACCCTGCGGCTGGCCGAGCAGCTCTCCCGCTGCCTGGACGGCGTCGCCGCGCAGAGCGCGTGGGCGGCGGCTGCCGTCCTGAGCGCGACCCTGCTGACGGCACGGCGTCCGGCGTACGACCGCCCCCTGCGCCCGTGACGACGCCCTCGCCGCTTCCCGCAGGGTCCTGCGCCACAGCCACGCTCACCAGGCTCACCAGAGCCTGCCGCCCCGATCACTTCTGACCCGAACCCCGGGACCCGCCATGGGGTCCCCGTGCCCTCCCCTGGAGAGACGATGAGTTCCATACGTGTGACCGGCCTGCGGGTCCGGCACCGCAAGACGCTCGCCCTCGACTCGCTCGACCTGGTGCTCGGCACCGGTGTGCACGGGCTGCTGGGGCCGAACGGGGCGGGGAAGACCTCGCTGATCCGGGTGCTGGCCACGGTGGCGCGGCCGGACGCCGGCCGGGTGGAGCTGCTCGGCGAGGACACCGCCGGTCACCGCGGGCTGGCCGGGGTGCGGCGCCGCCTGGGCTATCTGCCGCAGGAGTTCGGCTACTACCCGGGTTTCACCGTGCGGGAGTTCGTCGCGTACGTGGCCTGGCTGAAGGAGATGCCGGCGGCGGACGTGCCGGCGGCCGTGGAGCGGGCGGTGGCCCGGGTCGGTCTCGCGGACCGTATCGACGCCAAGGTCCGGACGCTGTCCGGCGGCATGGTCCGCCGGGTCGGCATCGCCCAGGCCATCGTCAACGACCCCGCCGTCCTGCTGCTGGACGAGCCGACCGCCGGTCTGGACCCGGAGCAGCGGGTGGAGTTCCGCGAGCTGCTGCGCGAACTGGGCACCTCGGCGACGGTGGTGGTCTCCACCCACCTGGTGGAGGACGTGGCCGCCGCCTGCACCGAGGTCACCCTGCTGGACGGGGGCCGGATCGCGTACCGGGGCACCCCCGAGGCGCTCACCCTGCTCGGCGAGGCGTCGGACGGGCCGGGCGACCATCCGATCGAGCGCGGGTACACGGCGGCGCTGCGGGCGCACCGCGCGCCGGGTGCTCGGGAGGCGGTCCGATGACCCTCGTCACCGAGCCGAAGGCGCCCCCGCGCGCGCCGCACCCGCTGCGCGCCGAGTGGGTGCGGGGTTTCGCGCCCTGGGCGGGGGCCGCGATACCGCTCACGCTCGGCGTGACGCTGTGGGCGAAGGCGGACCAGTGGCAGGGCGGCTGGTCGGAGACCGCCGGCCAGGTGCACTCGGCGATGCTGATCACCCTCCCCCTGGCCGCGGCGGCGGGCTGCTGGCAGGGCGGCCGGGAGCGCCGGCGCCGTACCGACGAGCTGTGGGCGACGACCGTACGGCCGCCACTGGCCCGTCTGCTGACCGCGGCACTGCCCGTGGCGCTCTGGGTGGCCGCGAGCTATCTGCTGACCGTGGTCCTGGCCCAGCTCGCCACCTGGCCCTACGCCCAGGGCGACCACCCCCACCTGGCGCTGCTGCCCGGGGACACGGTGGCGATGGCGGCGGGCGCGCTGACCGGGCACGTGGTGGGCCGGGCGGTGCCGACGCGGCTCGCGGCACCGCTGCTCGCGATGGCCGGCTACGTGGGCCTGGGGATCGTGACGACCGTCCGCTCGGCCCCCGGCCGTGTCCTGAGTCCCACCACCTCGCCCCTGACCGGCGAGCTGCCCGTGTGGTGGCAGCCGTGGGCCATGGCGCTGTGGACGGGCGGACTCGCGGTCGCCGCCGCGCTGGCGTACGCGGCCCGGCGCCGGGTGACGGCCCTGCTGCCGCTGGCCGCCGCGCTGGCCGCGGGCACGCTGCTCGCGCAGACCGGGGACGGCCTGTGGCGTGCCAACCCGATCGCCCGCCGTCAGGTGTGCGACACCTCCACCGCCCCGGCGGTGTGTGTCAACGCCCGGTACGCCGGGATGCTCCCGCAGGTCAGCGACGCGCTGTCGGGGGTCACGGACAAGCTGCACGGCGTGCGGAACCTGCCGGTGCGGTGGGCGGACCACGGCGGCGCCCCGCGCGCCGACGAGGCCCAGCTGCCGGGCATCACCCCGCTGGGCTGGTCGGCCGTACGGGGGCGGCTGACCGATCCGGAGCAGTTCGCGTGGGAGGCCGTCACCGCGCTGGAGGGCTACGACTGTCCCGAGGGGCCCCTGACTGCCCGGGAACGCAGGGCGGACGACGCGGTGGAGTACTACCTCGTGCCGACCTCGACGCGGAAGGCGATCGACGAGGACGACGCCCGGGGCGACACGGCCCAGCGCGCCGACCTGCGCGAGCGCCGCGCCGCCCGGGCGAAGCTGGCCGGCATGGACGAGCGGACGCGCCGGGAGTGGCTGTCGGCCTACTTCGCGGCCCGCGCCGACTGTGACGCCAAGGGGGTGCCGGCCCTGTGACCGGACTCGACTCGAAGGAGGTGCCGGCCCTGTGACCGGACTCGCCCTGTACGCCCGCTCCCGGGCGCTCCCCGCCACCCTGGCCGCGCTCGTCGGCACCGCCGCCTTCGCCCTCTGGGCGGCCGGCCGGCTGGACGCCTACCTCGATCCCGACCGCCGGGTGCCGATCGTCGCGCTGGCGCCGCTGCTGGCGTCGGCGGTGATCGGAGCGAGCCTGTACAGCGCCTCGGACGAGCTGGACCGCACGGCCGTACGCCCCTGGTGGCCGCGCCGGCTGGCCCAGCTGACGGCCCTGACCGCACTGGCGGCCCTGCTGGTCCTCCCGGCCGTGCTCGGCCACACGGACACCTTCGGCCCGCCCGCCGTCATCCGCAACACCCTGGGCTGCACGGGCGTCACCGCGACGGCGGCCGTCCTCCTGGGCGCACGCCTGAGCTGGCTCCCCGCGTTCGCCTACGTGACCGCCGTCTACCTGGGCTCGGGCGCCGCCCATGGCCGCGCGGCCACGGTGTGGGCCTGGCCGATGCAGCCGGGCGCCCAGCCGGGCGCCTGGGCGGTGGCCCTGACCGCGTTCGCGGTGGGCACGGCCCTGTACGCGGCGCGCGGGGCCCGCCCGGAGGGGCCGCGGATCTGAACCGAAGGCGCCCCACGAGCCCGCGCCCGCCGACGAACCACCGCTGCTCCTTTCCGCAGGCGCAGACACACCGGCCCGGATCTAGGCAGAGATGCCGTCGATCCGGGCCAGAGCATCGTCCGCGCCGTACGGCTGCAAGTACGGCAACCAGCGCGGGTCACGATGCCCCGTGCCGATGATCCGCCAGGCCAGCCCCGTCGGCGGAGCCGGTTTGTGCCGCAGCCGCCAGCCCAGTTCCACGAGGTGACGGTCGGCCTTGACGTGGTTGCAGCGGCGGCAGGACGCCACCACGTTGTCCCAGACGTGCTTGCCCCCGCGACTGCGCGGGATGACGTGGTCGACGCTGGTTGCGACGCCACCGCAGTACATGCACCGGCCCCCGTCGCGCGCGAACAGCGCACGGCGGGTCAGAGGAACAGGCCCCCGATAGGGGACCCGGACGAATCGCTTGAGCCGGACCACGCTGGGTGCGGGGAGCGTGACGGTCGCGCTGTGCATATAGGCGCCGGATTCCTCCAGGGAGACGGCCTTGTTCTCCAGGACGAGGACGAGCGCGCGGCGGAGCGGTACGACGCCGAGCGGCTCGTACGACGCGTTGAGGACCAGGACATGCGGCACGGGTGCCTCCTTGGGCGTCGGCGGCGCGTGGCTCGCGCCGGGACGAACTGCAGTCAGTCTCTCCTCATGCCTGGTGGACGCGCCACCATGTCCCGGTAACGGGCTGGGAGTGTTTTCGACCACATCCTGATTCATCCCCCGGATCATGGCCTGTTCAAGCCCGCGTGAGCCGTGTCTCTCCTGCGCGCCTCCTGCGCGGATCGGCACGAGGCATTCACAATGCCCCGTTAGTGTGGTGGTCCTGTCCGTCCGGTGACCTTTTCGTGACCTTGACCGCCCCGCCGGTACGGACCGCGCAGCACCTGGGAGGTACCTGCCGTGTCGTCCCTGCCCGCCGCCGTCCTGGCCGCCGGCGCATCGCCGTCTCCTTCGCCGTCGCCGTCGGGATCGACGGCCCCGGCCGTGCCGACGCTCCAGGACGCCCAGGAGAGCGCGACGAACGCGGCGAGCTGGGTCGAGCAGAACTGGTCGACATGGCTCGCGATGGGATTGCAGATCCTGCTGATCGTGGTCGTGGCGGTCGGGCTGCGCGCGGTGGTGCGGCGGGCGATCACCAAGCTGATAGACCGGATGGGCCGCACCGCGCCGGCCGTGGACGGCACTGCGCTGGGCGGGCTGCTGGTCAACGCCGAGCGGCGCCGGCAGCGATCGGCGGCGATCGGCTCGGTGCTGCGCTCGGTGGCGAGCTTCCTCATCCTGGGCACGGCCGCGCTGATGGTGCTGGGCACCTTCAAGATCAACCTGGCGCCGCTGCTGGCGTCGGCCGGCGTCGCGGGCGTGGCGATCGGTTTCGGCGCGCGCAACCTGGTCACGGACTTTCTCTCCGGCGTGTTCATGATCCTGGAGGACCAGTACGGCGTCGGGGACGTGATCGACGCGGGTGTGGCCACCGGCGAGGTGATCGAGGTCGGGCTGCGCGTGACGAAGCTGCGCGGCGACAACGGGGAGATCTGGTACGTCCGCAACGGCGAGGTCAAGCGGATCGGCAACCTGTCCCAGGGCTGGGCGACGGCCGGGGTCGACGTGACCGTGCGGGCGAGCGAGGACCTGGACCGGGTGAAGGCCACGCTGGACGAGGTCGCCGAGAAGATGGGCAAGGAAGAGCCCTGGAACGAGCTGCTGTGGAGCCCGATCGAGGTGCTCGGACTGGACTCCGTGCTGCTCGACTCCATGGTGGTCCGGGTCTCGGCCCGGACGATGCCGGGCAAGTCGGTGACGGTGGAGCGGGAGCTGCGCTGGCGGATCAAGCGGGCGTTCGACGCGGCGAGCATCCGCATCGTGGGCGGCGCGACGGCCGTCGAGGACCAGGAGGACACCCCCGACCCGACGACCACGGTCGCGGCCCCGTCGGTGTACTCCAACGCGGACTCCCCCCAGTCGGCGGCGGCCACCCCGATAGCCCCGCAGCGGTCAGCGCCTCCGGCGAAGTAGCGGAACGGCTCGGCACGCCGGTTCGAGTGAACGGACGGGGCATTCCGGCGCAGTGCACGAGGGGTGCCCCACCGCTGTGTCCATGAGCACCGGCCGCCCTGGGGAGCCGGACCTCATGGCACGGCCTCCACGGTGAGGAAGCGGCGGGCGCCGTCGAAGCCGATCCGGTCGGGTGCCGGGGACGGTGGGCCGTGTTCTCCCCCGGAGCCGTCAGGTCGCCCGTGTCATGGCCCGGGTGCCGCGCGAGCGGGGCCGCCGCCCGCCGCTGGGACACCTGAACGCCGTCCGTCTTGACCGAGGCGACGACCGTGCGCACGGGCGCGGTCCGGAAGGTGCCACCCGCCGTCCTCGCCGAGCGTCACCACCGGGGAGACACCGGTCAGCCGCGCCTCCTGCCGTACCGCACCCCCCGTGCACGCCACCGCGTACCGCAGCGCCCCCGAGGTAACGACTCTGTTGCCTCGGGGGCGTTGTCTATTGACGCCCCCTTCGTCCTCGGCTTACGTTCCTCCCACCCCAATAGGAAAGTTTCCTAACAGTGATCTCCCGGGCGGCCGTTGATCAAGACTGGACGTCATGCCCAGGTCACTGAAAAGCTGGGCGGCTGGAAAGGCAGGTGTCGACCCCCATGGCAGGAACCGCCGGTACGCCGGGCACCCCGCGCGTCCTGCGCGCCATGAACGACCGCGCCGCCCTGGACCTGCTGCTGGAGCACGGGCCGCTGTCGCGCACCCGGATCGGCAAGCTCACCGGCCTGTCCAAGCCCACCGCCTCCCAGCTGCTGGCCCGCCTGGATGCGGCCGGACTGGTCCGGGTGACCGGCACCAGCGAGGGCCGGCCGGGCCCCAACGCCCAGCTGTACGCGGTCAACCCGGCAGCCGCGTACGCCGCCGGGCTCGACGTCACCCCGCACCGCATCCGGGCCGCGGTCGCCGACATCACCGGCCGCACGGTCGGCGAGTACGAGCTGCCCACCCCCGGCCGGCGCCCGGCGCACCCCGTCGTCCAGCAGGTCACCGACGCCCTCGACGGCGCCGTCAAGGCCGCCGGGCTCGCCCGGTCCGACGTGCACCGGCTGGTCATCGGCACGCCCGGCGCCTTCGACCCCAACACCGGGCGGCTGCGCTACGCCTCCCACCTGCCGGGCTGGCACTCCCCCGCGCTGCTCGACGACCTCGCGGCGGCCCTGCCGATGCCGGTCGAGTACGAGAACGACGTCAACCTCGTCGCCATCGCCGAACAGCGGCTCGGCGCGGCCCGCGGCCACGCGGACTTCGTGCTGCTGTGGAACGAGGAGGGCCTCGGCGCCGCCCTGGTCCTCGGCGGCCGGCTGCACCGCGGCTGGACCGGCGGCGCCGGCGAGGTCGGCTTCCTGCCGGTACCGGGCACCCCGCTGGTCCGGCAGGTCACCAAGGCCAACAGCGGCGGCTACCAGGAGCTGGCCGGCTCCCAGGCCCTGCCGAGGCTGGCCCGGGAACTCGGTGTCGAGGACGTGCCGTCGGGGCCGCACGCCGAAGCCGCCACCACGCTCGTCGCCCGCGCCGCCGACCACGCGAGCGGCCCGCACCGGGAACTGCTCCAGGCCTACGCCACCCGGCTGGCCACCGGTCTCGCCTCGCTCGTCTCCGTCCTCGATCCCGAACTCGTCGTCCTCAGCGGCTCCGCCCTGACGGCCGGCGGCGAGGTGCTGCGCGCCCTCGTCCAGGCCGAGCTGGAGGAGCTGGCCGCGGCCCGGCCCCGGCTGGTCGTCGGCGACGTCCACGAACATCCCGTGCTGCGCGGCGCGCTGGAGTCCGCGCTCGCCGCCACCCGCGACGAAGTCTTCGACACCTCGCGCTGAGCGCCCCCTCCTTTCCCTGCCCCCGTCCCCCTGGGAGACCTCGCCATGCCCACAGCCATACCCGAAGTCGCCCGAAAAGCGGCTTTTGCCCTGACTGCCTCCGCCGTGCTCCTCACCGCCGCGTGTACCGGCCAGTCCGACTCCGGTGCCACCGACGATCCCTCGAAGGACACGACGATCAACTTCTGGCACGCCTGGAGCGCGCCGAACGAGGTGAAGGCCGTCAAGTCCCTGGTCGCCGGCTTCGAGCACGCGCACCCCAACATCCACGTGAACATCGTCGGCAACATGACCGACGACAAGATCAACCAGGCGCTGCGCGCGGGCGGCGAGAAGGCCCCGGACGTGATCTCGTCGTTCACCACCAACAACGTGGGCAAGTTCTGCTCCTCGGGTGCGCTGGTGGACCTGAACCCGTTCTTCGAGAAGTCCGGGATCGACCCGGAGAAGACGTTCCCGAAGCCGATGAACGAGTACACCCAGTTCGACGGCAACCGCTGCACGGTGCCGCTGCTCGGTGACGCGTACGGGCTCTACTACAACAAGACGGCGTTCAAGAAGGCGGGCATCGCGAACCCGCCGAAGACCTGGTCCGAATTCCAGGCGGACGCGAAGAAACTGACGATCCCCCAGGGCGACGGGTACAAGCAGCTCGGGTTCATGCCGAACTACCACGGCTGGGAGTCCACCACCGAGCACTACCTGGGCCAGTTCTCGCCGACGTACTTCGACGACAACGGCAAGTCGAACCTCGCCAAGGACCCCGCCTTCGAAAAGGGCTTCACGCTCCAGAAGAAGCTCGTGGACGAACTCGGCGGATACCGGAAGCTGGAGAAGTTCCGCGCCACGCTGGGCGACGAGTGGGGCCCCAAGCACCCCTTCCACACCGGCCAGGTCGCCATGCAGCTCGACGGCGAGTGGCGGCTCGGCATGGCCGAGGAGGCGAAGCCGGACTTCGAGATCGGGGTCGCGCCGCTGCCGGTCCCGGACGACCAGGCCGACCAGTACGGCAAGGGCTACATCACCGGCACCATCGCGGGCATCGCCGCCACCAGCCACAAGCGGAACGCGGCCTGGGAACTGGTGAAGTACATGACCACGAACACGGACGCGGTGGTCGGCTTCGCCAACGACATCCACAACGTGCCCTCCACGCTGGCCGCGCTGAAGTCGCCCAAGCTGAAGTACGACCCCCGGTTCAAGACCTTCCTGGACATCGCCGCCAACCCGCACTCCACCACGACTCCCGCCTCCCTCAACGGCGGTGTGTACCTCGTGACGATCCAGCAGTTCGGCTACGACTACGAGAGCGGCAAGGCCACCGATCTCAAGGCCGGGCTGAAGAAGACGGCCGCGCAGATCGACACGGACATCGCGCAGGCCAAGTGATGAGCGCCGTGACCCTCGCGTCGAAACGCCGGCGCTCGGCCCTGCGCACGCTCGCCTTCATGTCCCCGTGGCTCATCGGCTTCGCGGTCTTCTTCGCCTACCCGCTGATCTCCACGGTCTACTTCTCCTTCATGCACTACGACGGCTTCCGGCCGCCGACGTGGAGCGGCGGGAAGAACTGGACGTACGTCTTCGAGCACTACCCGCTGTTCTGGCCCGCCCTGCGCAACACGCTCTGGCTGGTCGTGATCATGGTGAGCCTGCGGGTGGTCTTCGGGCTGGGCGTCGGGCTGCTCATCACGAAGATCAAAACCGGTACGGGTGTCTTCCGCACCCTGTTCTACCTGCCGTACCTCGCCCCGCCGGTCGCGGCCACCATGGCCTTCGCGTTCCTGCTCAACCCCGGCACCGGCCCGGTGAACTCGATCCTGGAGAAGACCGGACTGCCGGCGCCGGGCTGGTTCAACGACCCCACGTGGTCCAAGCCGGCGCTGACCCTGCTGGCCCTGTGGGGCGTCGGCGACCTGATGGTCATCTTCATGGCCGCGCTGCTCGACGTACCGACGGAGCAGTACGAGGCGGCGGAGCTGGACGGCGCCTCGGCCTGGCAGCGCTTCCGCTACGTGACCCTGCCGAACATCTCCCCGATCGTGATGTTCGCCGTCGTCACCGGCGTCATCCAGACCATGCAGTACTACACCCAGCCGCTGGTCGCCGGGAAGGTCGCCTCCGGCGTGATCCAGGGCGCCGGCACCCAGTTCGAGCCCGGCTACCCCGACAAGTCCACGCTCACCCTCCCCCAGCTCGTCTACAACCTCGGCTTCCAGCGCTTCGACTACGGCTCGGCGTGTGTGGTGGCGCTGGTGCTGTTCGCCCTGTCGATGGCGTTCACCGCGCTGCTGATGCGGCGCCGGGGCGGCCTGATCCAGGCAGGTGACTGACCATGACCCAGGTACTGGACCAGCCGGTGAAGCCGGCGCCGCTCGTCACCGGAGCCGAGCGCACCGCCCGCCGCCGGGCGGTGCTGGAGTGGATCGCGGTCCACTCGCTCGGCGTCGCCGCCGCGCTGTTCTTCACGCTCCCGTTCGTGTTCGTGTTCCTGACCTCGCTGATGAGCGACAGCCAGGCGCTCAGCCGGGACCTGATCCCGCACACCTGGGAGTGGGGCAACTACCGGAAGGTCTTCGACACGCCCGGCTTCCTCACCTGGTGGAAGAACACGCTGCTCTACGCCGGTCTCGGCACCCTGCTGACCGTGGTGTCCTCGATCCCGGTGGCGTACGCGCTCGCCAAGTTCCGCTTCCGGGGCCGCAACCTGTCGCTCATGCTGGTGATCTCGATGATGATGCTGCCCCCGCAGGTGGTCGTCATCCCGATGTACCTCTTCTGGGCGAAACAGCTGGACCTGTCGGGCACGCTGTGGCCGCTGATCGTCCCGATGGCGTTCGGGGACGCGTTCTCCATCTTCCTGCTGCGCCAGTTCCTGATGACGATCCCGAACGAGTACCTGGACGCGGCGAAGGTGGACGGCTGCGGCGACCTGCGCACCCTGCTGCGGGTGGTCCTGCCCATGGCGAAGCCGGGCATCGCCGCGGTCGCCCTCTTCCAGTTCTTCTACGCCTGGAACGACTACTTCGGCCCGCAGATCTACGCGTCCGAGAACCCCGCCGCCTGGACGCTGTCCTACGGCCTGGAGTCCTTCAAGGGCGCCCACCACACCGACTGGAACCTCACCATGGCCGCCACCGTGCTGGTCATGGCCCCCGTGATCCTCGTGTTCTTCTTCGCCCAGAAGGCGTTCGTCGAGGGCGTCACCCTCACCGGAGTAAAGGGTTGAACTGGCTATGAAACTCACCGTGGTCGGCGGCGGCTCGACCTACACACCGGAACTCATCGACGGCTTCGCCCGCCTCAGGGACGCCCTGCCCATCGAGGAACTGGTCCTGGTCGACCCGGCCGAGGACCGCCTGGAGCTGGTCGGCGGCCTGGCCCGGCGGATCTTCGCCAAGCAGGGCCACGGCGGCCGGATCGTCACGACGTCCGACCTGGACGCGGGAGTCGACGGCGCCGACGCCGTCCTGCTCCAGCTGCGCGTCGGCGGCCAGGCGGCCCGCCAGCAGGACGAGACCTGGCCGCTGGAGTGCGGCTGCGTCGGCCAGGAGACCACCGGCGCGGGCGGCCTGGCGAAGGCCCTGCGCACGGTCCCGGTGGTCCTGGACATCGCCGAACGGGTCCGCCGCAGCAACCCGCGCGCGTGGATCATCGACTTCACCAACCCGGTCGGCATCGTCACCCGCGCCCTGCTCCAGGCCGGGCACCGGGCGGTCGGCCTGTGCAACGTGGCGATCGGCTTCCAGCGGAAGTTCGCGGCCCTGCTGGGCGCGGCCCCGGCGGATGTGCACCTGGCCCATGTGGGCCTGAACCACCTCACCTGGGAAACCGGTGTGCGTCTGGGCGGACCGGAGGGCGAGAACGTCCTGCCGAAGCTCCTGGCCGAGCACGGCGGGGCCATCGCCGACGACGTCCGCCTCCCCCGTCCCCTGCTGGACCGCCTCGGCGTCGTCCCCTCCTACTACCTGCGTTACTACTACGCGCACGACGAGGTCGTCCGGGAGCTGCGCACGAAGCCCTCCCGGGCGGCCGAAGTGGCGGCGATGGAGCGGGAACTCCTGGCGATGTACGGCGACCCGGCGCTGGACGAGAAGCCGGCCCTGCTCGCCAAGCGGGGCGGTGCCTTCTACTCGGAGGCCGCCGTGGACCTGGCGGCGGCCCTGCTGGGCGGAGGGGGCAGCCCCTACCAGGTGGTGAACGCGCTCAACAGAGGCACGCTGCCCTTCCTCCCGGACGACGCGGTGATCGAGGTGCAGGCGGCGGTCGGCCCGGCCGGCCCGGTCCCGCTCCCGGTCCCCGACCTGGACCCGCTCTTCTCCGGGCTGATCGCGAACGTGACGGCGTACGAGGACCTGGCCCTGGAGGCGGCCCTGCGCGGCGGCCGGGACCGCGTCTTCCGCGCGCTGCTGGCGCACCCCCTGATCGGCCAGTACGCGTACGCCGACGCCCTCACCGACCAGCTGATCGCACACAACCGGGAGCACCTCGCGTGGGCCTGACCGCACCTGACCCCCTGACGGTCCTCGCCATCGACGCGGGCAACAGCAAGACCGACGTGGCCGTGGTCACCGCCGCCGGGGAGGTACTGGCCACGGCTCGCGGCGGCGGTTTCCGCCCGCCCGCGGTGGGCGTGGCCGCGGCGCTGGACGCGCTGGCGGAACCGGTGGCCCGGGCGTTCGCGGACGCCGGGGTCACCTCCGTCAGCCATGTCGCGGCCTGCCTGGCCAACGCCGATCTCCCGGTGGAGGAGGAGCAGTTGGCGACCGCGCTGCACGCGCGCGCGTGGGGCGCGTCGGTGGAGGTCCGCAACGACACCTTCGCGATCCTGCGCGCGGGCGTCGCCGAACCGCGCGGGGTGGCGGTGGTGTGCGGCGCGGGCATCAACTGCGTGGGCATGCGGCCCGACGGCCGTACCGCCCGCTTCCCGGCCATCGGCCGTATCTCCGGCGACTGGGGCGGCGGCTGGGGCCTGGCGGAGGAGGCCCTGTGGCACGCGGCCCGCGCGGAGGACGGGCGCGGCGGTCCGACCTCCCTGGCCCGGACCCTGCCCGCGCACTTCGGCCTGCCCACCATGTACGCCCTCATCGAGGCCCTGCACCTGGAGCACGTGGACCACGACCGCCGGCACGAGCTGACGCCGGTCCTGTTCGCCACGGCGGCGGACGGCGACCCGGTGGCCCGCTCGATCGTCACCCGGCTCGCGGAGGAGGTCACGGTGATGGCCACGGTCGCCCTGACGCGCCTGGACCTGCTGGACGAGGAGGCCCCGGTCCTCCTCGGCGGCAGCGTCCTCACCGCCGGCCACCCCCAGCTGAACGACACCGTCCGCGCCCTCCTGGCGGCCCGCGCCCCCAAGGCCGACGTCCGCGTGGTGACGGCGAGCCCGGTCCTGGGAGCGGCACTGCTGGGCCTGGACCGGCTGGGGGCGGACGCGGGGGCGCGGGAGCGGGCTCGGGGCTACTGGGAGGCGGGCTGATCCTGAGTCGTCCCGGGGGCGGAGCGGGGCAACAATGTGACCACAGGTGCGGACCCGACCTCGGGAGGCGTCATGAGCACATCAGCCGGGCCAAGAGTGTCCGGTCTGGAGGTCCGGTCCATCGACTACGTCCCGCTGGACGAGCGGCACGGCAAGCTCTGGCATCTGGGCCCGCTGTGGTTCATGTCCAACGCGCAGATCGCCACCCTGGCGGTCGGGCTGGTCAGCATCACCCAGGGCGGCAACCTCCTCTGGTCACTGCTGGCCATCGTCTCCGGCACCGTGATCGGCACCTTCTTCATGGCCTTCCACTCCGCCCAGGGCCCCCAGCTCGGGCTGCCGCAGATGATCCAGTCACGGCCCCAGTTCGGCTACGTCGGCGCGCTGCTGGTGTGGCTGTTCGCCTATGTGCAGTACGCCGGGTTCAACGTCTTCAACAGCATCCTCGCCGCCGACTCCCTGCACACCACGCTGCACGGCGGCGTCAGACTGTGGGTCGTCGTGGTGACCGTCGTCGCGCTCGTCATCGCGCTCGTGGGCTACGACATCATCCACAAGGCCGAGCGGGTCCTGACGTACGCCTTCCTGGTGATCTTCGGGATCTTCACCGTGGGCGTCCTGGTCACCCTGCACTACCCGGCGGGCTCCTTCGACCTCGGCGGCTTCCGGTTGACGCCGTTCCTCGCGCAGTTCGGCGTGGTCGCGGGCTACCAGATCAGCTGGGCCATCTACGTCTCCGACTACTCCCGCTACCTTCCGCCGGACGTGACCGTCCGCAAGACCTTCTACTGGACCTACTTCGGCTCCGCGCTGGGCGGCATCTGGCTGATGGTGCTCGGGGCGCTGCTGGCGGCCTGGGCGGGCCCGAAGACCTTCCGGACGATCCCGGCGATCGACTCCGCGGGCGACAAGGTCTTCACCGGGTTCGGCGCCGTCGTGCTGCTGTTCTCGGCCCTCGGCCTGGTCTCGGTGACCGCGCTGAACATGTACGGCGGGTCACTCACGCTCATCAGCGCCATCGACTCCTTCCGACGGGTCCGGCCGACGCTCGCCGTGCGGCTGGTCACCCTCGGCCTCACCGCGGCGCTCTCCCTGGTCGGCGCGCTGGCCGCGACGTCGAACTTCCTGGCGAACTTCGAGAACTTCCTGCTCCTGGTGCTCTACCTGTTCATCCCGTGGACCGCGGTGAACCTCATGGACTACTACGTGGTGCGCCGCGGGCACTACGCCATCGCCGAGATCTTCAACCCGCACGGCGTCTACGGCCGCTGGGGCCGGCACGGCATCATCGCCTACCTCGTCGGCTTCGCCGCCATGGTCCCGTTCTTCTCCGTCGGCACCCTGTTCCTCGGTCCCGCCGCGAGGGCGCTGGGCGGCGCCGACATCTCCCTCTTCGTCGGCCTCCCCGTCAGCGCCCTCCTGTACTGGTGGCTGACCCGCTCGATCGACGTGGAGGCGGAGACCCGGCTGGCGGAGGAGGAGGCGGCAGCCCTGGAACAGGCCGCCCACGAGCACCGCGAGCCGTGAAGGCCGTCCCCGGCCGGCCCGCCGCCCAGGGAACCGATCCCCCGTCACCAGCGTGTTCCAGCACGGGGGGTGGTGCGCCCGCCGGTACGCGCCCCCGGGGCGCGCTGCGATCCGATCAAGATCCAGTGAAGGCCGGTGCGGAATGTCAGTGCGGGCGGTGATACTGGGCGGCGTACGGATGACCATGGGGGAGGTCGAGTGACACACCCGCCGAAGAGCAGCGCGGCGCCACCGCCGGCCGGGTCGGCCGGTGTCCCCGGCATCCCCGCTCAGCCCGGGCCGCCCGGGCTCCCCGCGGCCGTCGGTCCTCAGGTGCCGCCCGCGCGCCGGACCGCCTTCGCGGAGGGTGCCGAGCGGCTGCGGGCCGCCGCGACGACCGAGCCGGGGCGGTTGCGGATCATCGGTGCCGTCCTGGCGCTGCTGGTCGTCGCGTTCGGGACGGTCACCGCCTGGCAGACCAGCGCCCGCTCGGCCGCCGCCGACGACGTGCTGCACCACAGTCAGCCGCTCAGTTCCGGCGCGGCCGGCATCTACCGGTCGCTGGCCGACGCCAACACCGCGGCCTCCAGCGGGTTCCTGGCGGGCGGGCAGGAGAACGCCCGGTCCAGGGACCGCTACGAGAAGGACATCCGCACCGCCGCCGCCGGACTCGTCACCGCCGCCGCCAACGCCGAGCCCGGCTCCGCGTCCGAGACGACCATCACCGAGCTGAACCGGCTGCTGCCCGAGTACAAGGGCCTCGTCGAGCGGGCCCGGACCTACAACCGGCAGGGCTATCCGGTCGGCGGCGCCTACCTGCGGTACGCCAACGAGAAGATGCAGAAGGAGATGCTCCCGGCGGCGGAGGCTCTCTACACCACGGAGAACCGCCGGCTCGACGCCGACTACGCGGACGCGACGCCGTACCCGTGGATCGCCATCGGCCTCGGGCTGCTCGCGCTGGCCGCGCTCGGCTGGGCCCAGCACCGCATGTACCGGCGCACCCACCGCGTCCTCAACCACGGTCTGGTCGCCGCCAGCGCCGCGACGACCGTCGCCCTGCTGTGGCTGGTCGTGGGCCACGCCGTCGCCCGGTCGGGGCTCGACGGCTCGTACGAGCACGGCATCCGCTCGCTCAACGTGCTCCACGACGCCCGGATCGCCTCCCTGAAGGCGCGCGGCAACGAGAACCTCAGCCTGGTGGCGCGGGGCGCCGAGACCGTCACGGTCGACGGCACGACGTACGACGCCTACTACCGCGACTTCGACAAGGACATCGCCGTGCTCGGCAAGGGGCTGACCGAGGCGTCGCGGCTCGCCGACGACCAGGAGGGCACCGCGCCGGTCAAGGCGGCCGAGGGCGACATGGCGGTGTGGAAGCAGCGCCACTCCGCGGCCCGCGCCGAGGACGAGAACGGCAACTACCAGCAGGCGCTGGACAAGGTGATCGGCGCGAAGGGCGCGACCGCCGAGTGCTTCGACGGCGTCGACCGCAGTCTCGCCCGGGCCATCGACCATGAGCGGGCCGAGTTCCAGCGGGCGGCCGGGGACGGGCGGGACGCGATGACCGGGCTGCCGGAGGGCGCCGCCGTCCTCGCGGTGCTGGGCGCGGCCGGCGCCGTCGCCGGCATCGGCCGCAGACTTTCGGAGTACCGGTGACAGGGGGCAAGGCGATAGGGGGCAAGGCGATGGACCTGAGCCGTGCGCGGTCCGCCCTGCGGGGCTGGGGCGGGGTCGCCGCGATGGCGGTACTGTGCGCGCTGGCGCTGGCGTTCGTCCTGCTGCTGCCGTGCACCCAGCGGACGCCGGACGACCCGCAGCGCGCCGGGCAGAAGGTCGCCACCGGCACCCAGGCCCGCGCCGACGGGTGCGTGGACGCCGAGGCGCACGAGCAGACATGGGCGCCGTCGGACGCGGACGGCCCGACGATCGACGCGATCAAGGCACGCACGGGCGCCAAGCGGAAGCTGATCGTCGGCGTCGACCAGAACAGCTACCGCTGGGGCTACCGCAACCCCAACACCGAGGGCGCCCAGCTGGAGGGCTTCGACATCGACCTCGTCCACCGGATCGCCGAGGACATCCTCGGGGACCCGGAGGCGGTGCAGTTCAAGGCCATACCGACCAACCAGCGCATCCCGGCGGTCGAGGACGGACGCGTCGACATGGTCGTGCGCACCATGACGATCACCTGTGACCGGCTGAAGCAGGTCGCCTTCTCCGCGCCCTACTTCAAGACCGGCCAGCAGGTCCTCGCCCCCAGGTCCGCGCGGATCACGGGCTACGACGGCTCACTGGCGCACAAGAAGGTGTGCACGGCGGCCGGTTCGACCGCCCACGCCAAGCTGGACGCCGACAGGAAGGGCGGCCGGCTGCCCGCCACCACCGACATCTCCACCACCGTGCCCAACCAGCTCGACTGCCTGGTCCGGCTGCAACTCGGCGAAGTGGACGCGGTGGTGACCGACGGCGCACTCGCCGCCAGCCAGGCCGCGCAGGACCCGACCGTCGCACTGAAGGGCGAGCCGTTCACGACCGAGTACTACGGCGTGGCGATGAAGAAGGACGCAGGCGATCTGGTACGCCGGGTCAACCGCGTTCTGGTGGACTACCGCGCACACGGCTGGCAGACGTCGTACGACGACTGGCTGTCGGCGACACTGGGCAAGGACTCGGCCGCGTCGAAGCCGCCCGCGCCGCGGTACCGGCACGGCAGTTGAGCCGTACCGACCGGAACAGACAGCAAGCGAGAGGTGATCGATGGGCGTCACGGACCCCGCCGGGCCGGTGATGGACCGGGACGAGGTGGACCGTGCGCTGGCGCGGCTCGGCCAGGAACACGAGGCGATCGAGACCTCGCTGCTGGCCCTCCAGGACCACGCGGGCCGCAGACTCCTCGAAGGCGCGGAGCTGACCGGTGTCACCAAGGAGCGCTGGCAGGCCACGGAGGAGCGGATCACCCGGCTGTGGGCGTACTTCGACGCCTACACGGCCGCGTTGCGCGGCGCCCGTGAGATCCGCGCCCGGCGCCGCTGGTCCAGCCGGGAGGACCTGGCGGAGCTGACCGAGCTGCTGCGCGGCGAGTCCGTGACCGTCCCCGGCGGGGGGACGGGCAGGCTGAGCGAGACGTTCTCGCTGTCCGCGCTGGTGGACCGGATGAACGAGCTGTACGCGACGAGCCTGGACATGATCGTCGCCGCCGACGCGGTCTGGTCGGCGCTGCCCGCGCGGATCGATTTACTCGCCGCGGAACTCCAGCGCACCCGGCAGCTCGCGCACTCGGTCGGGGTGCGCCCCGGCGAACACCCGGCCGGTGACGACCTGGAGCGGATCACCCGCACGCTGACCAGGCTGCGCGAGGACGTCGTCTGCGACCCGCTCGCCTTCTGGGTGCCGGCCGGGGGCAGTTCGGCGCCCGGCGGCGGACGTCCGGACACGACGGTGTACGACCGTGAGGCGCGCGCCCTGGAGGACGTGCGCCGGGAGATCGACGCCGTGTTGACGGTCCGTCAGGATGCGGAGGCGCGGCTGATCCGGCTGCGGGACGTCCTCTCGCGCGCGGACCGCACGCTGGCCGAGGCACGGACCGCGCGCGGTGAGGTGCTGGCCAAGATCGCCGCGACCGAGGTGCCGGTGGTGAGCGGGCCGCCGACCGCGCTCCAGGAGCAGCTGGCGACCGCGGCCGAGTACCGCAGGCAGGCCCAGTGGCACCGGCTCTCCCCGCTGCTGGAGTCGCTGGAGGAGAAGGCGGAGGAGGAACTGCTGCGCGCCCGCGAGTCGTTGACCGCGGTCACCGCGCCGCTCGCGGTCCGCGCCGAGCTGCGCGGCCGGCTCGACGCGTACAAGGCGAAGGTCGCCCGGCACGGTCTCGCGGAGGACCCGCTGCTGGTCGAGCGGTACGACGCGGCCCGCCGCATGCTGTGGAGCGCGCCCTGCGACCTGCGCGTGGCCGAGCAGGCCGTGCTGCGCTACCAGCAGGCGGCGGCGGAGCTGCTCGGCAGCGCGAGCGCGCCGGAGGACCGTAAGGGGGACGAGTCATGAGTCAGCCGGGGCAGAACTGCCAGCGGCCGGGCTGCGAGGGGACGTACGAGGACGTCGGCGGCGGCGAGCTGTACTGCGACACGTGCGGTCTCGCGCCGGTCGTCTCGGCCGGGGGTCCCCCCTCCGGGGGAGGCATGGTGGGCTCGCCGCCCACCGGGGTCGCCCGGGGGGCGTCCGACAGCGGCAGCTCTCGCAGTGCGCGCACGTCCTCGCAGTCGTCGAGGTCGCGCCGCTCGGTGTCCGGGCGGCTGTCGCGGTCGCTGTCCGGGAAGCCCACGGGCCGCTCGGTGTCGGTGCGCAGCTCGGGCTCGTCGTCCGGGGCCTCCTCGCGGGGGCGGCTGGGCGCGGGGCTGGTCTCGGTGCCGCAGGTGCCGCGGCCCGACCCGCGCGCGATGGTGCTGGAGAACCCGGAGGTGCCGGAGCGGAAGCGGTTCTGCTCGCGGTCGGACTGCGGGGCGCCGGTCGGCCGGGCGCGGGGTGACCGGCCGGGCCGCACGGAAGGTTTCTGCACCAAGTGCGGGCACCCGTACTCCTTCGTGCCCAAGCTGAGGGCCGGGGACATCGTGCGCGGCCAGTACGAGGTCGCGGGCTGCCTGGCGCACGGCGGGCTCGGCTGGATCTACCTGGCGGTGGACCGGGCCGTCTCCGACCGGTGGGTGGTGCTCAAGGGCCTGCTGGACACCGGCGACCAGGACGCGATGGCCGCGGCGATCTCCGAGCGGCGGTTCCTCGCGGAGATCGAGCACGCCAACATCGTGCGGATCTACAACTTCGTGGAACACCTGGACCAGCGCACCGGCTCCCTCGACGGTTACATCGTCATGGAGTACGTCGGCGGCAAGTCCCTGAAGGAGATCGCCAACGCCCGCCGGGCGCCCGACGGCCGCCGCGACCCGCTGCCGGTGGAACAGGCGTGCGCGTACGGCATCGAGGCCCTGGAGGCGCTCGGCCATCTCCACAGCCGGAACCTGCTGTACTGCGACTTCAAGGTCGACAACGCCATCCAGACCGAGGACCAGCTCAAGCTGATCGACATGGGCGCGGTCCGCCGGATGGACGACGACGAGTCGGCGATCTACGGCACGGTGGGCTACCAGGCCCCGGAGGTCGCCGAGTCCGGCCCGTCCGTGGCCAGCGACCTCTACACGGTGGCCCGCACGCTCGCCGTGCTGACCTTCGACTTCCAGGGCTACACCAACGTCTACGCCGACTGCCTGCCCGACCCCGACACCATCGAGGTCTTCCGCCGCTACGAGTCCTTCTACCGGCTGCTGGTGCGCGCCACCGACCCCGACCCGGGCCGCCGGTTCGCCTCCGCGCAGGAGATGGCCGAGCAGCTGACGGGTGTGCTGCGCGAGGTCGTCTCGCTCCAGACCGGGCGGGCGCGGCCCGCGCTGTCGACGCTGTTCGGGCCCGAGACGAAGGTCACGGACACGGAGTTGTTCCCCCCGCTGCACGGGGACGTGTCCCGGCTGGGCGCCCGGCCGCCGCGGAAGGCTCCCGCCGCTCCCGCTCCACCCCCGCCGGCCCTGGTCAAGCCCGTCGACACACCGGCCGCCGCGCTCGCCCTGCCGGTCCCGCTGGTCGACCCGAACGACCCCAGCGCCGGTTTCCTGGCGGGCCTGATGGCCTCGGCGCCGGCCGAGCTGATGAGCGCGCTGGCGGCGGCGCCCGCGCAGACCGTGGAGACCCGGCTCCGGCAGATCCGGGCCCGGCTGGAGAGCGGCGACCACCAGGGCGCGCTGATGAGCCTGGCCACGCTGGACGAGGAACAGGGCGACGACTGGCGGGTGGTGTGGTACCGGGGCGTGGCCGCGCTGGTCACCGGGGACTTCGAGCACGCCGCGCTCGCCTTCGACGCGATCTACGACGCCTTCCCCGGCGAGGCCGCGCCCAAGCTGGCGCTCGGCCTGTGCGCCGAGGTGCTGGGCCAGCTGGACAACGCGGCCGAGTACTACCGCCTGGTGTGGACGACCGACCCGAGCTTCGTGAGCGCCGCGTTCGGGCTGGCCCGGGTGCAGCTGGCCGCCGGGGACCGGCGGGGCGCCGTGACGACGCTGGAATCGGTGCCGGAGTCCTCCATCCACTACACGGCCGCCCGGGTCGCCGCCGTCCGGGCCCGGCTGAGACAGCGCACGGCGAGCGCGGGTGACGTACCGTTCCTGGACGACCTGACGGCCGCCGCCGGTCAGGTCGAGGCACTCCAGGCGTACGGCCTGGACCCGGCGCGGCGCGAGCTGTTGTCGGCGGAGGTGCTCGGTTGTGCGCTGGACTGGATACTCTCCGGGGGCCAGGGCACCGGGCCCGCCGCCGGAGGCCGGGTGCTGCTGGGCAGCGGTCTGGACGAGCGGGGCCTCCGCTTCGGCCTGGAGCGCGCCTACCGCACGCTGGCCCGGCTGGCGCCCGGCGGCGAGGAGAGGATCGAGCTGGTGGAACGGGCCAACCGTTACCGCCCCCGGACGTGGGTGTAGTCGATGTCGCAGATGCCCCAGCAGGCCGCACTGGCGAAGTGCCCGAGCTGCGCGGAGCCCGTGGAGTCGGGTGACCTGTTCTGCGGAGCGTGCGGATACGACCTTTCGGTGGTGCCCGCACGGCCGCAGGACCATCCGACGCTCACCATGACGGGCCCCGCCGGCCCCGGGGACGGCACGACGTGGCCCACCCCCGAACCACCCGGCCCCGCGGCCTCACCCGCCCCCCACCTCCCGGCAGACCTACCGGGCACCGACTCGGGCGGCACACCACTGTCCGGCGAGGAACCCGGCACCGCCCCGGGGACCACACCCCCGCCGGGACAGGAGTTCGGGCCCGCCCCGGCTGCCGCACCGCCGACCGGCCAGGGGTCCCACAGCACCTCGGGCGGCACACCCCCGACCGACCAGGGACCCGGCGCCGCCCCGGGGACCACACCCCCGCCGGGACAGGAGTTCGGGCCCGTCTCCGGCGGCGCGTCGTCGGCGGGGCGTGAGGCCGGCTCCGGTCCGGGCGGCGCACCGCTGCCCTCGCACGAGAACGGTGGCACGCAGTCGGGCGGGCATGAGGCCGGCGTTGGGCATTCCTCCGGTTCCGGGGTGCGGTTCGACCGGCCGGACGAGCCCGACGAGTACCCGTTGCAGGCACCGGATCCACGGCTGGCCTCCGCACCGGCCGATCCGGCGCAGCTCTGCGTGGCCTGCCGGGCGGGCCGGGTGGACAGCGACGGCTACTGCGAGAACTGCGGGCACGCCCAGCCGCGCGAACGCGACCACGTGGAGCGGGAGTCGGGACCGGTCGCCGCCGTCAGCGACCGCGGCCTGCGCCACCACCGCAACGAGGACGCCTTCGCCGTCGGCCACACCACGCTGCCCGACGGCACGCCGGCCGCGCTGGCGATCGTCTGCGACGGCGTGTCGTCCGCGACCCGCCCCGACGACGCCTCCCTGGCCGCCTCGCAGGCGGCCGGCGACACGCTGCTGGCCGCGCTGCCGCGCGGCACCCACCCGCAAGCGGCGATGCACGAGGCGATCGTCGCCGCCGCGCAGGCCGTCAACGCGCTCGCCGAGGAGCCGGCGACGGCCCGCGAGCACGCCCCGCACCAGAACGCGCCGGCCTGCACGATCGTCGGCGCGGTGGTCACCCCCGGCCTGCTGGTCGTCGGCTGGGTCGGCGACAGCCGCGTCTACTGGGTGCCCACCGACCGCGCGGCCCCGCCCGCCCGGCTGACCGAGGACGACTCCTGGGCCGCGCAGATGGTCGCCGCCGGCCTGATGAGCGAGGCCGAGGCGTACGCCGACGCGCGCGCCCACGCGATCACCGGCTGGCTCGGCGCGGACGCCTACGAACTGGAGCCGCACACCGCGTCGTTCAAGCCGGACCGGCCCGGCGCCGTGGTGGTGTGCACCGACGGACTGTGGAACTACGCCGAGACGGCCGAGGAGATGTCCGAGGTGGTCCCGGTCGACGCGGCGGCCCGCCCGCTGCACTGCGCACGGGTGCTGGTCGGGCACGCCCTGGACGGCGGGGGCCACGACAACGTAACAGTGGCGGTCCTGCCGTTCCCGACGCCACCGCAGGGGGCAGGATCGGCCTGAGGGCCGTATCCGACGGGGGAACGGCACGGGGAAGCCGCGGCGGACCGGAGGGGACCGGTCCGCTCATAGTCGTCGCCTCGCGTCGGCGAGGCGTCCGAGGGGGATGCGAGCAAGCATGGCCAGTTTCGCGAAGTCGAACGTGCCACGGTTCTCGGTGGACGTCTACCAGAACGAGTACCTGCCCGAGGGCGGCAGCGAGGTCAACGCCATCGTCACGGTGACCGCGACCGGCGGCGGCACCATCGGCAGCGCGGTCTCCGCGCCGGTGCACCCGCCGGGCGGGCAGCCGTCCGCCGCCGTGGCGGTCATGGTCGACTGCTCGGGTTCCATGGACTACCCGCCGACCAAGATGCTGGGCGCCCGGAACGCCACGGCCGCCGCGATCGACACCCTGCGCGACGGCACCCGCTTCGCGGTGATCGGCGGCACGCACGTGGCGAAGGAGGTCTATCCGGGCGGCGGCCGGCTCGCCGTCGCCGACGCCACCACCCGCGAGCAGGCCAAGCAGGCACTGCGCCGGCTGAGCGCGGGCGGCGGTACGGCCATCGGCACCTGGCTGCGCCTCGCCGACCGGCTGCTGTCCGCGGCGGACGTCACCATCCGGCACGGCATCCTGCTCACCGACGGCCGCAACGAACACGAGTCGGCGGAGGATCTGCGGGCCGCGCTGGACGCCTGCGCCGGCCGGTTCACCTGTGACGCGCGGGGCGTCGGCACCGACTGGGAAGTGAAAGAAGTCACAGGGATCGCCTCGGCGCTGCTCGGCACCGCCGACATCGTCGCCGACCCGGCCGGTCTGGCCGCCGACTTCACGCGGATGATGGAGACGGCGATGGGCAAGGAGGTCGCCGACGTCTCCCTGCGGGTGTGGACGCCGGTCGGCACGACCATCCGGTTCGTCAAACAAGTCGCCCCCACCGTCGAGGACTTGACCGGCCGCCGCACCGAGACCGGGCCGCGCGCCGGGGACTACCCGACCGGGTCGTGGGGCGACGAGTCCCGCGACTACCACCTGTGCGTGACGGTCCCGCCGGCCGGGCTCGGCCGGGAGATGCTCGCCGCACGGGTCTCCCTGGTCGTTCCACAACCGGACGGAACCGCACAGAACCTCGGCGCGCAGGGGCTCGTACGCGCCGTGTGGACCGACGACATGACCGCCTCCACCTCGATCAACCCCCAAGTCGCCCACTACACCGGGCAGGCCGAACTGGCGCAGGCCATCCAGAAGGGCCTGGACCTTCGCAAAGCGGGCGATTTCGATGGAGCAACCGCCAAACTGGGGCGCGCGGTTCAGCTCGCGAACGCCTCGGGGAACGCGGATACTGCGAAACTGCTTGCGAAGGTGGTGGACGTGGTCGACGCCGTGACAGGTACTGTGCGGTTGAAGACGAGGGTCGCGGAGGCGGACGAGATGACTCTGGAGACCCGGTCCACCAAGACTGTTCGTGTGAAGAAGTGACCCTCGGAAGCGTAGGAGAAGGGGAAGCACCGACATGCCGACCTGCCCGAACGGACACCAGTCGGGTTCCGACGACTGGTGCGAGGTCTGCGGTCACCGCATGGCCGGTGCCGTACCTCCGCCCCCTCCGCCGCCCCCGCCCGCGGGTGGTTACGGCTTCCCGCCCCCGCAGGGCGGCCCGGCCGGCGCCCGGCCGCGCCCGGCCGGCGGGTCCGACCCGGAGCCGGAGCTGTGCCCGCAGTGCCGTACGCCCCGCGAGGGCGGCGCGCCCTTCTGCGAGGAGTGCCGGTGGAACTTCCTGACCAACACGGCGACCTCCTACACCCCGGCCGCCCCGCGCCCGCCGCAGCCGCGGTTCCAGCCGCCGAGCTCGACGTACGGCGGGGGTGACGGGTACGAGTACCAGGGCTCGCGGCCCTCGCAGGTGAACCGGCCCGCCGAGCCGATCCCGTCCTTCCACAGCGAGCCGTCGGGCCCGACGCCGTTCGGCGGCGACCGGGGCCCGTCCGGCCCGCCGACCTCCCCCGGCCCCTCGGGCCCGCCCGCCTTCGGCGCCGGCAACCAGCGCCCGCCGGGGCCGCGGCAGGGCTTCGGCCAGGCACCGGGTCAGGGTGGTCAGGGCCAGGGTGGTCAGGGCCGGGGCCCGGGTGCCGGTGCCCCGTCCGGTCCGTCGGGTCCCGGCGGTTTCGGCGGCCGGGGCACGGTGCCGGGCCAGGGTTCCGGTGGCCCGGGCGGCCCGGGTTCCGGTGGCCCGTCCGGCTTCGGCGGCGGCCCCGGGCAGGGGCCGGGTGCCGGTGGCCCGTCCGGTCCGTCCGGCTTCGGCGGCGGTCCGGGGCAGGGTCCCGGTGGTCCCGGCGGCCCGTCCGGGTTCGGCGGCGGCCGGGGCCCCAGCGGCCCGGGTGGCCCGGGATCCGGCGGCCCGTCCGGCTTCGGCGGAAACCCGGGGCAGGGTCAGGGCCCGGGGTCCCAAGGCCCCTCCCCCTTCGGGCGTGACCCCTCGCGTCCGGTGCCGCCGCCCGCCGGTCCCGGCGGTGCCCCGCAGGCGTTCCAGCAGTCCGGTGCGTCGGCTCCGCCCGCGTTCCCGGGCGAGACCCGCCGGCCCCCGGCCGCCGACGACGACTGGGTGATCTCCCCGCCGTCGTCCAGCGGCCCCGGCGGTCAGGGCGGTGGCTACGGCTACCCGCAGCCCGGCGGCGCCCAGACCCCGCCGGGACCGGGCGGACCGGGCGGCTTCCCCCAGGCGCCGCAGGCACCGCACGCACCGCAGGCCCCCCAGTCGGCCACCTGGACCGCGACCATCGGCCCGGACCGCGAGTACTTCATGGCGATGATGCAGCGCTCCGGCCCCGAGGCCGCGGGCCTGAACCTGCCCGCGTACTCGCCCGAGCAGCAGCGCACGCTGACCGGCAACCAGGTCACCATCGGCCGCCGCCGGCACTCCACCGGCGACACCCCCGACATCGACCTGTCGGTGCCGCCGGAGGACCCGGGTGTCTCGCACCAGCACGCGGTGCTGGTGCAGCAGCCGGACGGCAGCTGGGCGGTCGTCGACCAGAACTCGACGAACGGCACCACGGTCAACATGTCGGAGGAGCCCATCCAGCCGTTCGTGCCGGTCCCGCTCCAGGACGGCGACCGGGTCCACGTGGGCGCCTGGACGACGATCACCGTCCGCCGGGGCTGACCCCGCTCAGGGCAGGGGCCAGGCGTACGGCCCCTGCGGGTCGTCCAGCCACGCCCAGGCGTGCTCGCCGGCGACCGTGACGCCGTACCGCCCGCGCCCCGGCTCGCCCTCGCGCTCCCACAGGGCGTACGCCTCCTGCGGGTCGAGGGTGCCGCGGGTCAGCGCGAGCAGGAAGCGGAACGGCTCCTGCTCGTGGGCCCGGCGCGGCAGTCCGGCCAGGGAGACGCCCTCGGGCCGCGCCCCGCGCCCGCCGCGCAGCGGCACGAAGAAGGCGGCCCCGGGCAGGAACGGGCCTTCGGCGTGCTCCGCGTCCCGCACGGTGAGCGTCAGCAGGCCGGTGGCGAGCGGGGTGAGGACGCGCGCGCCGGGGCGGCACTGGGCGAGCCAGGCGCGCGGCACCGTGGGCAGCTCACAGGTGGCGATGATGCGGTCGAAGGGGGCGCGTTCGGGCACCCCGCGCGCGCCGTCGCCGGTGACGACGACGGGGTGGTGGCCGGCCGCCGCGAGGTGCTGCCGGGCCGACTCGGTGATCTCCGGTTCCAGGTCGATGGTGGTGACGAGGTCGTCGGCGCCGAGCCGGTGGGCGAGCAGGGCCGCGTTGTAGCCGGTTCCGGCGCCCACCTCCAGGACCCGGTTGCCGTCCTCGACGCGCAGGGCGACCAGCATCCGGGCCATCAGGGACGGCTGGCTGCTGGAGGAGAGCAGCTCGCCGTCGCGCAGCCGGGTGGCCAGCGGTACGTCCGCGTAGGCGCCGCGCACCCAGCGTTCCCGGGCTTCGCGGTCGGGGCTCTCGCCCCAGCGGCGCTCGTAGCCTTGCGGTCCGGCGACGTAGTAGTACGGCACGAACAGGTGCCGGGGCACCGCCGCGAACGCCTCCCGCCACACCGGGTCGTCCGCCCAGGCCCCGTCGGCGTCGATCTCCCGCACCAGCTCGGCCCGCGCCGCGTCGGCGAGAGCCTCGGTCTCGGTGTCGTAGGCGCCCATGGGTCCACAGTAGGGGCGGACGGTCCGCGGACCGGGCGGACGGCGCTGGTCCTAAGCCTTGAGTCCTCGGTCACCCGGTCTGAGACGATGGACGGGTGAATGAGATTCGGCGCGGCACGCTTCAGGAGCAGACCTTCTACGAGCAGGTCGGCGGGGAGGAGACCTTCCGCCGGCTCGTCCACCGTTTCTACGAGGGGGTCGCGCAGGACCCGCTGCTGCGGCCGATGTACCCGGAGGAGGACCTGGGCCCGGCCGAGGAGCGGCTGGCCCTGTTCCTGATGCAGTACTGGGGCGGCCCGACGACGTACAGCGAGAACCGCGGCCACCCCCGGCTGCGCATGCGGCACGCCCCGTTCACCGTGGACCGGGCGGCGCACGACGCCTGGCTGCGGCACATGCGGGTGGCCGTCGACGAGCTGGGGCTGTCGGAGGAGCACGAGCGGACGTTGTGGAACTACCTGACGTACGCCGCCGCGTCGATGGTGAACACGCCCGACTGATCCCCCTGGGGTGATCACTCCAGACTGACGGATCGTCGCTGAAGGTCGGATTCCGGTAACTCGTCGCCGCATTCCGATCACAATCCGGTATAGACCGGCCGACAACCGCTTACCCGCCGCCCGGCCCTCTGCCAGCATCGCCCGAAGGTCTGGAAACGCCGGACACACGGGGGCCGGGTGACGGGGTTCGTCTTCTCACGCGCGCGTGCGCACCGCCTGCTGCTGGGCGCCGCGCTGCTGACGGTGGTGCTGACCACCGCCGTGCTGGCGACGCTCACGGCGTACTCGGGGGCGATCGGCGACGCGGCGCTGCGCCATGTGCTCGGCGACCCACGCAACGCCGCCGACACCGCGCTGATCGTCAAGGCGGACGTGCCCCCGGCCGAGCGGACCGCCGCCGACACCGCCGTACACCAGGGCGCGCGCCGTACCTTCGCCGGGTCACCGGTGACCGTACGGACCCTGCGCCGCTCGGGGCCGTACGCCCTGCCCCGCTCCCTCCAGCCGCCCGCGAGCAGGTCGGGCGACCCGGACCTGACCTACTTCGCGGCACTGGACCACACGCAGGTGCGGGTGGCCGCCGGCCGTCTGCCCCGCCGTACCGACGGCGAGGTCGAGGTGGCGCTCCCGGAGACGGCCGCCCGCGCGCTGCGGCTGAAGCCCGGCGCCCGGCTCACCCTGGCGAACCGGTTGCGGGGCCCCGCGGTCCCGGTCCGGGTCGTCGGCGTCTACCGCCCCGCCTCGGTGACGGCACCGTACTGGCGGCTGGACGACCTGCTCGGGCGCGGGGTGAAGAAGTCCGGCTTCACGACGTACGGCCCGCTGCTCGCCGACCCCGCCGTCCTCACCGGCGGCCGGGTCAGCGCCGGTGCGACGGGCTGGCTGGCGTCGGCGGACTTCGCCTCGGTGACGACCGGACGGATCGGGGAGCTGCGCGCGGCGGCCCGGACCGGCAGCGCGGCCCTGCGCGAGCCGGGCGCGCTGAGCGGTACCACGGTGTCGCAGACCGCGCTGCCGGACCTGCTGGACCGGGTGGAGCGTTCGCTGCTCGTGGCCCGCTCCACCCTGCTGATCGTCGCGCTCCAGCTGGTGCTGCTCGCCGGCTACGCGCTGCTGCTGGTCGCCCGGCTGCTGAGCACCGAACGCGCCGACGAGACCCGGCTGCTGAGGGCCCGGGGCGCCTCCCGCACCCGGATCGCCGCGCTCGCCGGGGCCGAGGCGCTGCTGCTCGCGCTGCCCGCGGCCGTGTGCGCACCGCTGCTCGCCGGTCCGCTCACCGCCCTGCTGGCCGGGCACGGCCCGCTGGCCCGGCTCGGCCTGCACCTGGACCTCCCGCCCGCCGGCCGGCCCGCCGTCTGGCTGGTCGCGGCCGGGGTCGCCGTCGGCTGTGCGCTGGCGGTGACCGTACCGGCGGTGACGGGGACGGGGCCCGAGGTGCGCCCGGCCGGGCCCCGGCGCTCCTGGGCCCTGCGGCTCGGCGGGAAGACGGCACGGCCGGGCGGCGCGCGGGCCGTACCGGCCCCGCTGCGGGCCGGCGCCGACCTCGGGCTGCTCGCGATCGCCGGGGTGGCCTACTGGCAGCTGGGCCGACAGGACTCCGGCGCCGTGGCCGCCGACCGGTCGGGCGCGCTCGGCGTCGACCCGCTGCTGGTGGCCGCGCCCGCGCTGGCCCTGCTCGCCGGGACCGTGCTCACGCTGCGGCTGCTGCCGCCCGTGGCGCGGTTCGCCGAGCGGTGGGCGGCCGGCGGGCGGGGACTGCCGGTGGCGCTGGCCGGCTGGCAGTTCAGCCGGCGCACCGCGCGCGGCGCGGGACCGGTGCTGCTGCTCGTCCTCGCCGTCGCCCTCGGCATGCTCGCGATCGGCCAGGCCGCCTCCTGGGACCGCTCGCAGGACGACCAGGCCGACTTCCGGGCCGGGGTGCCGGTGCGGGTCCTGGCCGGCGGGGAGGACGGGTTCGGCCGTACGGACCTGTACGCCGGCCTGCCCGGGGTGCGCGAGGCCGCCCCCGCCGTGCGCGCCGCCCAGCCGCTGTCCGGAGACCGCACGGCGACCGTGCTGGCCCTGGACACCGCGCACGCGGCGGACGCGGTCCTCATGCGCCCCGACCTGGCGGACGAACCGGTACGGCCGCTGCTGGGCCGGCTCACCCCCAGGGGCACCCCGGCCGGGGCCGAGGTCCCGGCGGGCACCGCCCGGCTGAAGCTGACGGCGCGTCTGCACAGCTCGACCGGACCGGGCACCACGACCGCGGTGACGGTGACCCTGACCGACCGGTACGGGGTGCCGTACCAGCTGCCGGCCGGGCAGCTCCCCGCCGACGGACGCCCGCACACCCTGACCCTCGCCCTGGGCACCGCCGGCGGACCGGCGACCCTCACCGGTCTGCGTCTGGACCTGACCCAGCCCGCCGAACGGGCCGAGCACCACCGCCTGACGATCGACGGGCTGACCGCGTCGGACGAGGACGGCACGGACCACCGGCTCGCGCCGCCCGCCCGGTGGACCACCACCGCGGAGGCCGGCGGCGCCGCCGTACCGAGCGCCGCCACCAGCCCCACCCGCCCCGAGGTCACCGGCACCCACCCCCTGACCTTCACCTACAGCACCGGCTACCTCCCGGACGCCGACATCTGGAGCGTCGCCTCCGTCACCCTCCGGCTCCAGGCCGCCCAGACCGCGCCCGCCGAGGTGCCGGCCGTCGCGACCGACCGCTACCTGGCCGCGGCGGGCGCCCGCACCGGGCAGCGGGTCGACCTCACCCTCGGCGACCGACGGGTGCCGGTGCGGATCGTACGGGCGGTACGGGCGCTGCCCGCCACCGCCGACCCGGCCGCCACCGGCTCCCACGACGGCGGTGCCGTCCTGCTCGACCTGCGCGCCCTGAACCAGCTGCTTCAGGCCCGGTACGGCGAGGACGCCACCCCCACCGAGTGGTGGCTCGCCACCGCGCCCGGCGCCTCCGCGCACGTGGCCGCCGCGGTCCGGGCGTTGCCGGACGTCGACCCGGGGCAGGTCGTGGTGCGCGACGAGATCGCCACCGAACTGCGCGACGACCCGTTCGGCGCCGGACCCGAGGCCGCGTTCACGGCGGCGGCCGTGGTCGCCGCGGCGCTCGCCGCCGTCGGCTTCGCGGTCGGCGCCGCCGGCGCGCAGCGGGCCCGCGGCGCCGAGTTCGCCGTCCTGCGCGCACTCGGCGCACCGCGCCGCCAGCTGGCCCGCACGGTCGCCGCCGAACAGGCCGTCCTGGTGGGCCTGGCCCTCGCGGTGGGCCTGGGCCTGGGCACCGTACTGGCCCGCACCGTCCTGCCCCTGATCGTCCTGACCGGCGAGGCGACCCGCCCGGTACCGGACCTGCTGGTACGACTCCCGCCCGGACACGTGGCGCTGCTGCTCACCGCCGTCGCCGTGGCACCACTGACGATCGCGGCGACAGCCGCCGTACGCCGGGCGGACCCGGCACGGGCGCTGCGTGCGCAGGGGGGTGAGTGACATGGGGCGTGGGGTGTCGCTCGTGGCCGCTCCGCGGATGCGGAGCCGGCAGCCGGCAGCGCCCGCGGCACCCGCCGTGCGTCGAAAGCAACCGGCACGAGTGCCGCACGCACAGGGAGGTGAGTGACATGGGCCGGCCGTCGGCGCGCGTGGCCGCTCCGTGGGTGCGGACCCGGCTGCGGGCCGCGCCCGGTGCCGCTGTCGCGCTCGCGTTGCTGGTCGCGCTGGCCGCGTGTCTGGCGGGTGCCTTCCCGCGGGCGGTGGACCGGTACGAGGACGCGGGACTGCAGCGCACGCTCCGGCAGGCCCGCCCGGAGCACACCACCGTACGGGTGTCGGCCCCCCAGCCCGACCTCGGCCTGCCGCCCGAGCGGCGCGCCGAGGCGCTGCGCCCCGAGGTGCTGAAGCGGCAGTACGAGAAGGTGCTCGGCACGGTCGGCAGCCCGCTGAACGTGCAGCGCGCCCAGTCCGCGTACGGCGTCGCCGGCACCGTCAGCCCGGCGGTGCCCGACCCGTGGCTGCCCCGGCCGACCGGACTGCCCGCCCACATCTCGCTGGCCGCGCGGAGCGGCCTCGCCGACCACGCGCGCGTGCGCACCGGCCGGCTGCCGCGCGCCCCGCACCCGGTCGACGCCTCGACCCCCGAGGTGGAGGCCGCCGTCACCGCCGCCACCGCCGAGGCCCTGCACATCGAGGTGGGTTCGGTCGTCCACATGCCGGCGCCCGGCCGCGACCCGCTCGCCGTCCGGGTCACCGGCATCCTCGTCCCGCGCGACCCCTACGGCGCCTACTGGTCCACCGTCCCGCTGCTGCGGACCCCGACCCTGGTGACGCTGCCCACCCCCGGCCCCGACCCCGACAAGTACTGGCTCGGCGCGCTGCTGCTCGCGCCCGAGGCGGCCCCCGCCCTGCTGGGCACCAGCACCAACCCGGCCCGCTACTGGCACCTCGCGCCCGACCTGCGCGGCCTGCACGCCCACGACCTGGACCGCCTGCGGCCGGCCGTCGCCGCCCTGGAGTCCGGTCCCGGCCTGCAACGCGCCCGCGCCGCCACCGACGACGGCACCGACATCAACACCGACCTGGACGACGCCCTCGCCTCCTTCTCCCGGCTGCGCTCCGGCATCGCCCCGCTCGTCTCCGTGGCCGCCGCGGGCACCGCGACGGTCGTCGCCGTGGTCCTGCTCATGACCGGTGGCCTGGCCGCCGACCGGCGCCGCGCCGAACTCGCCCTGCTGCGCGCCCGCGGCGCCTCCCTGTCCGGCCTCGCCGGGCGGCTGCTCGCCGAGACCGCCGTGATCGCCGTACCGGCGGGCGCGCTCGGCCTGGCCGGGGCCCTGCTCGTGGTCCCCGCAGGCCGCATCGCCCCGGCCGTCCTCTCCGCCCTGGCCGTCACCCTCACCGCCTGCGCCGCCCTGCCCCTGCGCGGCGCCCTCGCCCACCGCGCGGTCCGGCTGACGGCCCCGCGCGAGGACCTCGCCTCGGTACGGCCGTCCCGGCGCCGTACGGTCGCCGAGCTGACCCTGCTGGTGCTGGCCGCCGGTGCGGTGGCCACCCTGCGCCGGCGCGGCACGACGGGCGACCAGCTGACGGCCGTGGCCCCCGTCCTGGTCGGTGTCATCGCCGCGTTGGTGCTGCTCCGCCTGTACCCGCTGCTGCTGCGCCGCCTGTCCGGCCCCGCCGGGCGGCTCCGCGGCGCGGTCGGCCACCTCTCCCTGGCCCGCGCGGGCCGCACCCAGGCCTCCGCGGTGCTCCCGCTCCTCGCCCTGCTGACCGCGCTGACCACGGCGGCGTTCGGCGGCTCGGTGCTGGCGGGCGTGGCCGAGGCCCGCGACCGGGCGGCCCTGCTCACGGTCGGCGCGGACGCCCGCGCCGACGCGGGGGCCCCACTGCCGGCCGACGCCCCCGCCCGGGCCCGCTCGGTGCCCGGGGTGCGCGCGGTGACGCCCGTCAGCATCGCGTACCAGGCGAAACCGGAGGACGGCGAGGACGCGGTACCCCTGGTGGGCGTCGACCCGCGCGGCTACGGCGCCCTGACGACCCACACCGGCTTGGGCACGTTCCCGGCCGACCGGTTGCGGCTGACGGCCGGGGACCATCCCGGTACCAGCCCCCTGACCGCGGAGAAGCACTTCGGCACCGCCCGCCTGAGGGCTGCGGACCACTCCGAAGCCGGCGTCCTGGCAGCCGAGGCCCGCCCCGGCACCAGCCACCTCGCGGGCGACGACCGCTCCGGCCCCCTCCCTGCCGTCGCCTCCCCCTCCGTCGCCGCCTCGTACGGCACCCGGCGGCCCTTCCTGGTGCGGCTGGAGGACGGCAGCGCGGTCACCGTGCGGATCACCCTGGTCCGTGACCGGACGCCGGCCGTCTCCGGCCCCGACTTCCTCATCGTGGACCGAGCGGGCCTCCCCGCCCCGGCGGGCCGCCCCACGAGCCTGCTGCTCTCCGGCGGCCATGTGGACGCGGAGGCCCTGCGGAAGGCCGTCGGAGGCTCGGCCGCCGTACGGGTCCGGGCCGAGGAACGCGCCCGGTACGCCGACTCGCCCCTCCAGTCCGGCGCCGAGCACGTCTACACGGCGGCGGTCGCCACGGGAGCCGGCTTCGCCGTCCTGGCCCTGCTGCTGTCCCTGCTCCGGGCGGCCCCCGAACAGTCCGCGCTGCTGGCCCGCCTCCGCACGATGGGCCTCACCCGGGCCGCGTCCCGCCGTCTGCTGATCCTCGAATCCCTGCCCCAGGCCCTCCTGGCAGCCCTGGGCGGCACACTGACCGGCTGGACCGCGATCCGCCTCCTCGCCCCCGGCATCGACCTGACGACCATCGCCCTCCCGTCGGCCCAGACCCCCTTGACCGAGACCCGCCTCCACCCGGACACCTGGTCACTCCTGCTCCCGGCACTGGCGGTGGTGACGGTGGCGGTGGGAGTGGCGACGCTCCAGGCCTGGTGGACGGGGAGACGGGGCTCGGTGACAGAACTACGGGCGGGGGACGGCCGATGACTCCCTACGAGGAGAACCCCATGACAACCAACCCGAGCCTGACCGACCTGGCACACCGCGTCACCGAGGCCCGGTCGAACCCCGCCTACGGCCACGACGCCCTGATCAGCTGCGACCGCCTCGTCCGCATCTTCACCACCGCCGGCATAGAGGTCCAAGCCCTCCAGGGCCTGGACCTCCTCGTCCGCGAGGGCGAACTGATGGCGCTGGTCGGCGCGTCGGGGAGCGGCAAGTCCACCCTGATGAACATCCTCGCCGGCCTGGACACCCCCACCGCCGGCGCGGCCCGTGTCGCCGGCCGCGACCTGCTCACCATGACCGCCGCCGACCGCCTCGCCTACCGGCGCGAGGTCGTCGGGTTCGTCTGGCAGCAGACCGCCCGCAACCTCCTCCCCTACCTCACCGCGGCCCAGAACGTCGCGCTCCCCCTCCAGCTCTCCCGCACCCGCAAGGGCCGCCGCGCCCGCACCGAACGCGCCCTGGAACTCCTGGAGTTGCTCGAAGTGGCCGACTGCCGTGACCGCCGCCCGCAGCAGATGTCCGGCGGCCAGCAGCAGCGTGTGGCGATCGCCGTGGCCCTCGCGAACGACCCGGCCGTCCTGCTCGCCGACGAACCCACCGGCGAACTCGACTCCCAGACGGCCGCGCAGATCTTCGACGCGTTCCGCACGGCCAACGAGACCCTGGGCACCACGATCGTCATCGTCACGCACGACCAGGCGGTGGCGAGCGAGGTCCGCCGTACGGTGGCGATCCGCGACGGCCGTACGTCCACCGAGGTGCTGCGCCGTAGCGAGATCGACGCGGCGACCGGCCATGAGACGGTCGTGGCCCGCGAGTACGCCATGCTCGACCGCGCGGGCCGCCTCCAGCTGCCCGCCGACTATCTCCGCGCGCTGGACATGCGCGACCGCGTGGCCCTGGAACTGGAGCCCGACCACATCGGCGTATGGCCGGACGACACACAGTGAGCCGAACCGCCCGGCTCGGCCCACACTCACCGGCCGGGCTCAGCGCACGCTGACCCCGAAGGCCCCGAGCAGCCCGGCCTGCCGTACGGCCACCGAGCCGTACGGCGTACGCAGCCGCAGCCACGCCCCCGAGGAGAACAGCCCGGTGTCGCCCGGCTCGGTGCCGGGCCGCAGGAAGCCCAGTGACTGGGCCGCGTGCACGGCCCGTACCGGCAGCCGGGTGCCCGCGATCCGCCGGGACCAGATGTCCTGCCCGATCCGGTCCAGCTCCGCGCGGGTACGGCCCTGCGGCCCCAGCTCCTCGGTGCGCGAGCGGAACTCGGCCACCGCGGCGGCGACCGTGGCACGCAGCGCGTCGGGCGCCGGCAGTCCCGGCTCGGGCCGCCAGCCGGCACGCGGCGGCAGCACCCCGGCCCACGGCGGTCCGGTGACCGCGCCCGGCACGACGGCGGTGGCCGCTCGCTCGTCCACGGACTCCAGGAACTCACCGGCGGACACGGTCACGTCAAGGGTGACGTCGAGCCCGTCCTCGTACGGCTTCGCCAGCCGCACCGCGCGGACGGCCAGCACCTCGAAGGACGGCGGCCGGCCGAAGACGGCGAGTGCGGTGCCCGCCGCCTGCAGCCGCACCGCGGCTCCACGGTCGAAGTGGAGCAGCCGGGAGAGGAAGGCGGCGAGGTCCGCCGCCTCCGTCCCGTCGGCCAGGTGCAGCACGGTCATGCCGCGACGGCCTCCCCGTCGGGCTCCGCTTCCTCGGTGTCCTCGGCGGTGTCCGTGTACTCCTGGAGGAACTCACGCTCCTCCGCGGTGATCCGCCGCGGACGCTGGGCGT
This sequence comes from Streptomyces sp. NPDC052721, assembly GCF_040678315.1. NCBI lineage: Bacteria > Bacillati > Actinomycetota > Actinomycetes > Kitasatosporales > Streptomycetaceae > Streptomyces > Streptomyces sp. NPDC052721. Next base: position 115,075 of record NZ_JBFATL010000024.1, read on the forward strand.
CGAAGTCGAACGGGACGATGACCGTCGACGCCCGCACGTAGACGAGATCGCCGTCCTTCACCTCGTAGGTGAGGGTGAAGGAGGCGGCCCTGATCTCCGTGACCCACAGCTCGATGTCCACCGGCTCGTGCCGGTGGACGAGCTGCCGCTTGTAGTCGATCTCGTGGCGCGCCACCACGGACCCCTGCTTGAAGTCCTTGTCCGGGCGGAACAGGAAGTCGATCCGGGCTTCCTCCAGGTAGCGGAGGAACACCACGTTGTTGACGTGGCCGTAGGCGTCCATGTCCGCCCAGCGGAGCGGGCAGCGGTAGAGGTGGCGCAAGACCGATCAGCCCCGGGTCAGCTTCTTGTAGGTGGCACGGTGCGGACGCGCGGCGTCCGGGCCGAGCCGCTCGATCTTGTTCTTCTCGTACGACTCGAAGTTGCCCTCGAACCAGAACCACTTCGACTCACCCTCGTAGGCGAGGATGTGCGTCGCGACGCGGTCGAGGAACCACCGGTCGTGGGAGACGACGACGGCGCAGCCGGGGAAGTCCAGCAGGGCGTTCTCCAGGCTGGAGAGCGTCTCGACGTCGAGGTCGTTGGTGGGCTCGTCGAGGAGCAGCAGGTTGCCGCCCTGCTTCAGGGTCAGCGCCAGGTTGAGCCGGTTGCGCTCACCGCCGGAGAGCACGCCGGCCGGCTTCTGCTGGTCCGGACCCTTGAAGCCGAACGCCGACACGTACGCCCGGCTCGGCATCTCGACCTGACCGACGTTGATGTAGTCGAGCCCGTCGGACACGACCTCCCACAGCGTCTTCTTCGGGTCGATGTTCTCGCGGCTCTGGTCGACGTAGGAGATCTTGACGGTCTCGCCGACCTTGATGTCGCCGGAGTCCGGGGTCTCCAGACCCTGGATCATCTTGAAGAGGGTGGTCTTGCCGGCGCCGTTCGGACCGATGACACCCACGATGCCGTTGCGCGGCAGCGTGAAGGACAGCCCGTCGACCAGCACCTTCTCGCCGAAGGACTTGTGCAGGTCGTTGACCTCGACCACGACGTTGCCCAGGCGCGGGCCCGGCGGGATCTGGATCTCCTCGAAGTCCAGCTTCCGCATCTTCTCGGCCTCGGCGGCCATCTCCTCGTACCGCGCGAGACGGGCCTTGGACTTGGCCTGCCGCCCCTTGGCGTTGGAGCGGACCCACTCCAGCTCTTCCTTGAGCCGCTTCTGCCGCTTGGCGTCCTTCTGGCCCTCGACCTTCAGACGGGCGGCCTTGGTCTCCAGGTACTTGGAGTAGTTGCCCTCGTAGCCGTGCAGGCGGCCGCGGTCGACCTCGCAGATCCAGCCGGCGACGTTGTCCAGGAAGTACCGGTCGTGGGTGACGGCGACGACGGTGCCCGGGTACTTGGCGAGGTGCTGCTCCAGCCAGTTCACGGACTCGGCGTCGAGATGGTTGGTGGGCTCGTCGAGCAGCAGCAGGTCGGGCTGCTGCAGCAGCAGCTTGCACAGCGCGACGCGGCGGCGCTCACCACCGGAGAGGTTGGTCACGGGCCAGTCGCCGGGCGGGCAGCCCAGGGCGTCCATGGCCTGCTCGAGCTGGGCGTCCAGGTCCCAGGCCTCGGCGTGGTCCAGCTCCTCCTGGAGCTTGCCCATCTCCTCCAGCAGCGCGTCCGAGTAGTCGGTCGCCATCAGCTCGGCGATCTCGTTGAACCGGTCGAGCTTGCCCTTGATCTCGGCGACACCCTCCTGGACGTTCTCCAGGACGGTCTTGTCCTCGGTCAGCGGCGGCTCCTGCAGCAGGATGCCGACGGTGTAGCCGGGCGACAGGAACGCGTCACCGTTCGACGGCTGCTCAAGGCCCGCCATGATCTTCAGCACGGTCGACTTACCGGCACCGTTCGGGCCGACGACACCGATCTTCGCCCCCGGCAGGAAGCTCAGGGTGACGTCGTCGAGGATCACCTTGTCGCCGTGCGCTTTGCGCGCCTTGCGCATGGTGTAAATGAACTCAGCCAAGAGAAACCGTCCGGCAGCTTGAAATCTGGCAGTGGGCAGATACACCCCATCTTGCCTGACCGCCACCCTTGGATGGAAACCCGTCCGGGTGAGGGGCCCTGACCTGGGGTTCGCCGCTGCGGACTGCGGCTCGTCCGGCACTGTCCGACGCCGTCAGTCGACCTCGGGCACCCTCGCACGGCCCCGGGACGGCCCAGACGGCCGCCGGTCGGGAGGCGGCGACGGCGGCGGTCAAGCGGCATGGGGGCGACGGGGAACCGCACCGCGGGCTTCGCCGGCGCGTGCGGCGGCTTTCAGGTTTGGCGGAAACGAACCGTTGCCGCCGTGTGGCGCGCCACGCAGCCTGGAGAGGCGCGGGAGCGCTCCCATGCCGCTCGCGCCACGACCCGCAGTGCTTCGACTCCCCCACAGGAAGAGCCTCGCCATGCATTGTCATGAGCATGTACGTCATGAGCGCGCACGTCGTACGGGCCGCCGTCCGGCGCTCGCCCTGAGCACCCTCGTCGCGGTGCTCGTCAGCCTGATCACCTGGGGCGGCACGGCCTCCGCCCACGGTTCGGTGATCGACCCGGCCTCGCGCAACTACGGCTGCTGGCAGCGCTGGGGCAGCGACTTCCAGAACCCGGCGATGGCGGAACAGGACCCCATGTGCTGGCAGGCATGGCAGGCCAACCCCAACGCCATGTGGAACTGGAACGGCCTCTACCGCAACGGTTCCGCCGGCAACTTCCAGGCCGTCATCCCCAACGGACAGCTGTGCAGCGGCGGCCGGACCGAGGGCGGTCGCTACAACTCCCTCGACGCCGTCGGCCCCTGGAAGACCACCGACATCGGCGCCGACTTCACCGTGAAGCTGTACGACCAGGCCAGCCACGGCGCGGACTACTTCCTCGTCTACGTCACCCGGCAAGGCTTCGACCCCACCAAGCAGCCGCTGACCTGGAACGACCTACAACTGGTCACCAAGACCGGCAGGTACGCGCCCAGCCAGAACTACTCGATCCCCGTCAGCACCTCCGGCTACAGCGGCCGCCATGTCGTCTACACCATCTGGCAGGCCTCGCACATGGACCAGACCTACTTCCTGTGCAGTGACGTGAACTTCCGCTGACCCCCTGCCCCCCGCCCTCACACCTCGCTGTCATCACCCCCGTCCCCACCCAACGGACGCGGCCCGGCCGAGACGAGCCCGGGTCGCGTCCACCTCTGCCAGGAGCGCTCCCAGAACTGCGGGGGCCCCTCCCCCCTCCCCCCTCCCCTCCCCTCCCTCCCGCCAGGAGCCGCACATGCGCCAACGGCGCTCCGGTGGAACCGGCAGAGCGACGACGCCACGCTGCCCGCGCAGAGTCCGGCCGGGGTGGCGCCGGGCAGGCCGCTCCTGACGGGCAGCTGGCAGTGTCTGCGGTGCGCGGTCGACACCTCCGCGCCCGAGCTGGACATCCGGCTCGACAACGAGCGGCTGCCCGGACCGTACGCCGACGGAGTGCCGGCCCAGGACGTCGACCGGCAGTGGCTCTCCCGGACCGCGCCACCCCGGCCGACGGCTCTGCGGCTCGGCTGGGAGAGCTACGGCACCGGCGACGGCACTCTGTGGTTCGACGACGTGGCCGTCGGCGCGACACCTGTCGGCTGCTGAGGAACGCCCAGGGGTCACCCGCCGTGGGTCGGCTCCCTCTTGCGCAGCACGATCAGGACCACTCCGCCGATCACCACCAGCCCGATGGCGACGCCCGCGATCACGGGGGTGATCATCGAACCGCCGGTCGCGGCCAGGTTGGTGGTGTCCGCGGTGTTGCCGCCCACCGTGGCCGGGCTGGGCTCGGTGCGGAGCTGGGCCGTCTCCGTCGTGATCGTGCCCTGGGTCTTGCAGTCCAGGACGCCGGTGAAGCGGTGGCTGAAGCCATGGGGGCCGGTGATCGTGAAGTCGTACGCCTGGTCCTCCTGGAGCGGCACGGTCACCGTGCGGGACGCGCCCGCGGGGATGGTGTGCTCGGTGCCCATCAGGCGGAAGGTGAACGGCTCGTCGCCCTTGTTGGCCGTGGTGATGTCCACGCCGCCCTCGGCGCAGTTCTTGCGGGCCGAGACCGCCGGTATGGCGCCCTTCTCCGCCCAGCCGGCCGTCGCGGTGGCGGAGACCGTGGACTCGCTGGAGCCGGCCAGGATCTGGGTCTGGCTGCGGCTCTCGGAGGCGAAGGCCCGGCCCACCGGCACGGTCGTCGACGCCTGCACGTTCAGCTGGGCCGTTCCGTCCGCCGCGTCCTCGGGGACGTCGAAGAACAGCCGGCTGCCGTTCTTGGCCGAGGTGATCACCTTGCCGGTCTTGTCGATGATCCGCACTCCGCTGGTGGCCGCGTACGCCGGCGGGCTCACCGTGACCGCGCCCGCGTTGGTGTGCACGGTCACCGGCCCGAGCAGGTCACCCGGCCGGCCGGAGACCGCGGGCGGGTCCAGGGTGAGCGAGGCCTGCGGCTCGGCGACGTTCCGGGCGCTCTTCTCCAGATAGTCGGCGAGCTTCTCGGCCTGCGGGTCCACGGCGTCGACCTGCGCGCCGTCGGAGTAGCGCCAGATGGCCACCTGGGTGCCGGCCGCCGCGTCCTGCTCGGTCAGCCCGTTCGCTCCCGCGCGCCGCGCGAGGGCGGCGAGGTCGTTGACCTGGGGGTAGGAGTTCTGCAGGATCCAGCGGATCCGGCCCGCGTCCTTGTTGGTGCCCAGAGAGGTGCCGCTCCAGGGCGTCTCCTGGTATCTGGCGTCTCGCTGGGTCGGGTTGTGGAGGTCGACGCAGTACGTCTGCAGGGTGCCGCCGCCGTCCACGGACATCTCGAACAGGCCCGCGGACACCCGCTGGTCGCCGCCGTCCTCGTGGATCACGGCCTCGCCGTAGGTCTTCAGACCGTTGATCGTGGCCGTCGCGCCGCCCTGGGTCTGCGGTGTGTCCTCGGCCACGGCCGTACCGGCGCCGGACAGCACGCCGGCCGCCATGAGGCCGGTCACCGTGGTGGCGGCGGCCATGCGGGCCGTTCCCGTGGACCGGCAGAACCCAGAGAGCGCAGCAAGCACAGAATTCCCCTTCGAGCAGGACCCGTTGGACGTGGGGGACGGTCCCACCAGCAGAATCGGCAGCCCCTAGGGGCACGCCCGGCATCCTATGGATCAGCCGGAGCCTCACCCGCCGGTCGGATCATCCGATGGCCGATCCGATCCGTAATCGTTATCGCCGGGACCGTCCGCGAGCTGGCCGTACCGACAAATCCACCGGTTCGTACGGGGTGTTCAGGCGGTACGCACAGCGTGTCGGGACGGGTCGACGACAAGACGCGGGCCGTGGCGCGTCCCTGACGTCACGTCACCGCGACCGTCTGCTGTTCCTGTGGCGCGAGTCCCTCTCCCTCCAAGCCCTGTTCGTGCATGTCCCGCTGCTCCTGGCCGTGGTGTTCCGGCTGTCCTTCCCGCGGTTCCGTCGGCCGCGGTGTCTCCCAGTTCGGCTCCGGGCGGGCCGCCGTCGGTGGCGCCTCCGGTTTGACCGCGCGCTGGAAGAACGCCATACCGCGCGACAGGTCGTGGCCGATCGCCACGGCGTCGATGTCGGCGGACGCCCACTGCTGCTGTCCCTGCACCTCCGTGCGCACCTTGAGCCGGCCCTGGACGACGACCGGCTGGCCCACCTCCACACACGCGGCCACGTTGACCGCGAGCTGCCGGTTGGCCCACACCGTGAAGAAATTGGTGTGCCCGTCGGTCCAGGCGCTCTTCTCCCGGTCCCAGTAGCGCGAGGTCACCGCGAGCCGGAACCGGGCCGACGGTCCCGTCGCCAGTTCGCGGTACGCCGGCCGGGTCGCCACGTTGCCCACCACACAGACGTTGGTCTCGTTCACTTCGATCGCTCCCCTCCCCCGCCCGGCGCCTTCCGGCCGGGCGGACACACGTACGGGCCCGTCCCGTACGGCTGCGTCTGCGGTGCCGGCGCGTACCTCTGCCGTACGCGCCGGCACCTCCTGACGACCGCCCGCACCGCCCGCCGCTTCTCCTGGCCGGACCCGCCGTGCGATCGCCGTGACCTCAGACTGCCTCCGCCGGGCCGAGCCCGCTGAGCGCTGTGGACGACCTGCCCCCTGTGGAAAACCCCGCCACCCACACGGGTGACGAGCCGCACGGGTGAGGACCCGCACGGGGAGGGCCGGCGGGCGGATCCGCCCGGGTGACGACGGCCCTCCGCTCCCGTCACCCACCCCTCGCCAGGCCAGCTCTCCCCGCGCTGACCAGGCCTTCTCACCTCACCCCGCTCCCGGTCCGCACGACCCTCCCGTACTGCTCACGCACCTCCCGGTACCGCAGCAGCTCCGCCGCCACCGGATCGAGCACCCGGGCCCGGCCGCAGCTCGCCGCGGCCTCCCGTAGCCGGCGTTCCGCTTCCTGGCCGTAGCGCCGCGCGGGCCCCCGGGCCGCCATCCGGCAGGCCCACTCCACCAGGGGCCCGCCGATGATCCCGCACACCATCAGCAGCACCGGTACACCCAGGTTGGGCGCCATCACCCCGGCGATCTGGCCGACGAGCCACGCGCCGCCCGCGATCTGCAGCAGGGTCATCGCCGCCTGGACCAGTACCGCCACCGGCCACCAGCCCGGCCGGGGCGGGCGGCCCGGCGGCAGCCCGGCCCGTGCCGCCAGGTCGTCCAGCGCCTCGGACAGTCCATGGGAGCCGCGTACGGCCGCCTCGCGCACCGCCTGGGCCCACGGAGCGGGCAGCCCGGCCGAGGCCCGGTCGGACACCGTACGCACCGCCTGTTCGACGCTCTGCCGGGCCGTGGCCTCCTCGTCGGCCTGGGCGCGCACCGCATGACGGCCCGTCGTGGACTCGCCACGGCCCTGGTACCAGCGCCACAGCCGCAGCCAGGGCGTGCCGCAGGCACGGTTGGCGTTGCGCAGCCAGGCGCGCTCGGCGGCCTCGCCCGCCGCGGTGGCGCCCACCGCGTCCGCGAGCCGCGCGGCGAACTCCTCGCGCGCCTCCTCGCTGAGCCCCGCCCGTCGTCCGGTGGCGTAGACGGGCCGCAGCTCGGCCGCGGCGGTGTCCACGTCGGCCGCCACCCGGCGGGCCGCCGCGCCGCGCTCCGCCACGAACTGGCCGAGCGCCTCGCGCAGGTCGCCGACGCCTTCACCGGTGAGCGCGGACAGCGCGAGCACGGTGGCGCCCGGTTCGCCGTGCTCGCCGAGCGCGATGCCGTCCTCGTCCAGCAGCCGCCGCAGATCGTCCAGGACCTGGTCGGCGGCGTCCCCGGGCAGCCGGTCCACCTGGTTGAGGACGATGAACATGATCTCCGCGTGGCCGGCCATCGGCCGCAGGTACCGCTCGTGCAGGACGGCGTCGGCGTACTTCTCCGGGTCCACCACCCAGATGACCGCGTCGACCAGTTTCAGGATCCGGTCCACCTGCTCGCGGTGCTGTACGGCGGCCGAGTCGTGGTCGGGCAGGTCGACCAGGACCAGCCCGCGCAGCTGTCCCTCGGTGTCGGGGCCGTGCAGCGGACGGCGGCGCAGCCGGCCCGGGATGCCCAGCCGGTCGATGAGGCCCGCCGCGCCGTCGCTCCAGCTGCACGCGATGGGTGCGGCCGTGGTCGGACGCCGTACGCCGGTCTCCGAGATGGGCACTCCGGCGAGCGCGTTGAACAGCTGGGACTTGCCGCTGCCGGTCGCTCCGGCGAGGGCGACGACGGTGTGCCGCCCGGAGAGCTTGCGGCGCGCGGCGGCCTCGTCCAGGACGCGGCCGGCCTCGGCGAGGGTGCGGCTGTCCAGTCGGGTACGGGAGAGCCCGACGAGTTCGCGCAGGGCGTCCAGGCGGGAACGCAGCGGGCCGTCGTACGCCAGCGGGGCCGGGGTGTGGCTGCCGGGCCCGCGGTGCGCGGGTTCCGCGGCGGAGGCGCGCTCGGCGGCGAGGGCGGCGGCACCGGCCTCGGTGACGCGCCGCGCGATGAGACCGTCGTCCCAGGCGCCGGAGGAGTCGGGCTTGGCGTCGTTGCCGGCGCCGGCGCCGTTCGCGGTGCCGGAGTCGGTCGCGGTGGTGGTCTTGGGAGGCGTGGCGTCGGATGAGGGGCGGGGCTTCGGCGAGTGGGGCTGCGGCCGGGGTACGGAGATGCCGGAGATGCCGCCGTCCTCGGCACTGTGCCCGCGCGCGGGGCGGTCACGATCGGGGGCGCGGTCGCGGTCACCGTTGCCGTCCCGCTCGGAGTGGCGGTCCCGCCCGGAGTGGCGGTCGGCGTTCTCGTCCTTCGCGCGCGCGGGGCGTCCGTTGACGGCGTCCGGTCCCTTGCCGTCGCTCCCCTCCGGGCCATCGTCCTCACCCCTGTCGCCCTCCTCCCGGTGCCCCTTGCCCTCGTCCCCGGAGAGGATGGCGGCAGGCCGCGGCGCGCCCGCCGGGCGATCGGTGCCGGGGCCGTCGTCCCCGCGCTCCTCCTTCACGAGACTCGGGCGCGCTTCCGGGAGGGCACCCGCGCGCGCGACGCCGTCCATGGCGCCCGAGCCGGGGTGACCTCCGTGCTCGCTTGCCCCCGTGTCGCCGCTGTCGCTGCCGTGGTCGGTGCGCCTCATGTCCTCGGTGTGATCCGTGTGGTCGTGGTCAGTGACGGCGGTCACCGGTCACCTCTCCTTCTGCAGTACGGACAGCGCGGCGATGAGTTCGGCCTGGGGCTCGGGATGGACGTCCAGGGCGTCGAGCGGGGCGAGGCGCCGCTCGCGTTCGCGGTGCATGACGCGGTCCACGTGTTCGATGAGCAGTCGACCGGCCCGGTCGCGCAGCCGCAGCACGCCGTGGGCGCCGAGCCGCTCGGCGAGCCCCTCGCCCGCGGTGCGCGCCCGGCGCCCGCCGAGCACGGCCGTGGCGACGAGGGCGGCGACGACCTCCGGGTCGGGTGCGCCCGTGCGTTCCAGCACGCGTACCTCGTCCTCGGCGTACTCCTCCAGCTCGCGCCGCCAGCGCCGGGCCGCGAGCCCGATGCGGTGCTCGGCGCCTTCCAGGGAGGCCTCCCGGCCGGCGAGCCCCGGGGCGTCGGCGGCCGGTTCGCGCCGCCAGGCGTCGTCGACGCGCTCGTCGGCGGCGGTCACGGCGCACAGCAGCAGGGCGGCCAGGCTGTCCACGAGGGCGTCCAGGAGTTCCCCGGCGGTGCAGTCCAGGGGGAAGGCGCGCCAGCGTTTGAGGGCGTCCCCGGCGAGTACGGCGCCGGACTGCAGGCGGGCCCGCACGCGCGCGTGCTCCTTGTCGTAGGCGGTCTCGACGGCGGAGGTCAGCCGGAGGGCCGCCGCGTACTGGGCGGCGGCGGCGCTGGCCAGCTCGGGGAGCCGGGACTTGAGCGAGTCGAGGACGCCGTAGGCCGTACGGGCCATGACGTGGTGGCGGGCGGCGGGGTCCTGGGCGTGGTGGACGAGCCAGCTCTTCAGGGGTGCGACGGCGGTGGCGGGCAGCAGTCCCGCGCCCCAGGCGGATTCGGGGAGCTCGGGCACGGTGAAGCGGGGTACGTCGCCGAGCCCGGCCTTGGTGAGCAGGGCCGCGTACTGCCGGGAGACCTCGGAGACGACCTGGTGGGGCACCCGGTCCAGGACGGTGACGAGGGTCGCGTCGTACTCCTTGGCGGTGCGCAGCAGGTGCCAGGGGACGGCGTCGGCGTAGCGGGCGGCTGTCGTGACCATGATCCAGATGTCGGCGGCGCAGATCAGCTCGGCGGCGAGGACGCGGTTCTCGGCGATCAGCGAGTCGACGTCGGGGGCGTCGAGGAGGGCGAGCCCGCGCGGGAGGGTGTCGGCGGTCTCGACGCGCAGCACGCGCGCGGGGTCCTCGTCGGTGAGCAGGAACTCGTCGGCGGGGTCCTGGTGGGGCACCCACACGCGGCTGAGCTGGGGGAGCACGCGCATCCCGCTGAACCAGTGATGATCCTCCGGATGGCAGACGAGGACCGGCGTCCGGGTGGTCGGCCGCAGCACACCGGCCTCGCTCACCCGCCGGCCGACGAGGGAGTTCACGAGCGTGGACTTGCCCGCGCCGGTGGAGCCGCCGATGACGGCCAGCAGCGGCGCCTCGGGCTCCCGTAGCCGGGGTACCAGATAGTCGTCGAGTTGCGCGAGGAGTTCGTCGCGGTTGGCACGCGCGCGTGGCGCCCCCGCGAGGGGCAGCGGAAAGCGTGCGGCGGCGACACGGTCGCGCAGAGCGGAGAGTGTGTCGAGCAGCTGAGGCCGTACGTCCAAGGTCACCACATGCGAAGAATGCCCAATTTTAGGGGAATTCTGAAGCATATAGACATGTCTGCGCGCCGACAGAACAGAACGGACGGAAGGGATGACCGGGACACGGGCACAGTCCAGGCATAACGAGTGCACAACACCCGGTGCGTCGGACGCCAAAAGCGGTGCACGATTCGTACCTGCCTGCGATTATCAGGACCGCTTCACCGAACCTCCACATCGAGCCACGGAGGCGAAGCGACAGGGTCGAGGAACGGGGAGCTTTATCCTTGGACCCGCCACCAGGCCCCCGTAGCTCAGTGGATAGAGCAGGCGCCTTCTAAGCGCTTGGCCGCAGGTTCGAGTCCTGCCGGGGGCGCCAGTCTCCGCCCTCCCGCCTGGGAGGGCTTTTCGCTGGTCAGAGCGGATGTCAGCGGGCACGACGAAGCCCCGGACGCCCTCTTGACGATCAAGGGTCGGGTCCGGGACTGTCCGGCTGTCACCGGGTTTCGCGGGTGGCCGGGTCGAATACGTGTCGAAGTTCTCGACCGGTCGAAGATCAGCCAGCGCCCGGCACCTCCGCCTCCGGAAGGTCACCCGCGGCTTCCAGCCGCCGCTTCAGGTCCGGCAGCTGCCCGTCAACGCACCGGGCGTACGTCGCCAGCAGCACGGCAACGCTGCTCCCGGCCCACTCGGCCACCTGGGCGGGCGGGATGCCGTCGTTGCGCCACTTCGTCGGGGGCGTGTTCCGGTTGTCGTACACGCGCCGTCCGGTGGGTGACTCGAAGACGTGCGGGGGCAGTACGGCCTTACGCGCGCTGCGCCACGCCCGGCGGATGACGGAGCCGGCGAGGATGCCACCGAACTCACCCTGGAGGAGCAGATCACCCGGCTGGAGCTGTTCATCGGCGATGTGCTGCCGCAGGATGCGCGTGAGGGCCGGATGCCCCAGCACCGTGCGCGTCTCGCCCTCCGCCCGGCCCTTCAGGTCACGTTGCCCGTGGATCTCCCCCGTATCGGTCCCCTGCTTCCCGACCTCCGGCGTCGCTGTGTGGATCAGCAGCTCGCACCACTGGTCGTCGGCGTCGGGCTCGGGCAGGGTCACGTCCTCCACCCGCATGGCTACGGCTTCCTGGGGCCGGGGGCCGCAGTAGTACAGCGTGGCGAAGAAAGCGTGGAGCCGCTTGCCACCGCGCGGCCGACGCCGTATCCAGTCGAGGATCGCCGCCGCCTGCTCGGGATTCAGCAAGGACCGCTTGTCGACGGCGTTCGTGGTCTTCGTGGCCGCCGTCGACTCCTTGCCCTTGGGAAGGGGGTTGGTCCGAAGGATGCGCCGTCGGATCGCGTACTTCATGGCGACGTTGAGGATCCGGCGGTTGCGCTTGCGGGACCAGGCCGCCGCCTGCTTGCCGTCGAGGCGGGTGTCGATGGCGCGCAAGACCTCATCGACCTTTTCCGGGTCCTCCCAGGCCGAGACGGGCAGGGAGTTCCGCTCAACCCACTTCAGGATAGCCACCACGTCTTGGGGGGCGTCCGGACGTCGGTTGGTGTTGAACGCCCATTCGCGAAGAGCCGTCCGCACGGCCGCAGGCGCGAACTGCGTGGGCTTTGCCCGCAGCAGCGCGATGGTGGTGGCGGTCAGAGTCTTCGCGATGTTCTTGCGGCTGTTGCCGCCGAGTTGAGACCAGCGGGCATCCACGTACTCGACGGCGAACTTGTACCAGCTCATGGCAGCCGACTTGGAGCGATGGGACACCGGGAGACCCGTGGCGACGACGAAGGCCTCGCCCTTGCCCGTGGCCCGGATGAGTTCCGAGCGGAAGCCCTCGGCGAGCGCGACGGTGTTGAAGGGCTCACGCCAGCGCTTGCCCGCGACCACCCAACGCACGGTGTACGTGGTCTTCCGCGCGCCCTTGTAGGTGAGGATCTTGTAGATCTTCACGTCGTACGTCGTCTCCATCAGGCGGCGTCCTCGCGGTCGTCGAGCCAGTGATCGAGGTCGCTCCGCCGGATCCGGAGGTCGCCGTTCGGGAGCTTGATGCAGCGCGGCGCACGGCGCTTGGCCCGCCAGTCGTAGAAGGTCGAGCGGGAGATGGCCAGTTCCTCGCAGACCTCCGCGAGGGTGAGCATGGTCCGTCGTGACCGGATGGCCGTGGTCATTTCGTGCTCCCTTCGCTCTGGAGGGCGTCGCGGGCGGTCTCGCGGTTGGTCTGGAGGTCACGGGCGATGGTCGCGGCGAGGGCGGCTTCGCCCGGGGTGTGGCCGTGCCCGGCGTACTGCCAGTCCGTCAGGACGAGGACGGTGTCCGGCTCGCGGTCGTCGAGGCCGAGGACGGATGCCTCCTGGGCGGCCCGGTAGTCGGCGCGTTCCTGGCGGAGAGCGCCGAGGGTGGTGGAGTAGGTGCGCGACTTGGACGAGAAGTGCCCGCGGAAGCCGAGCATGTGGGCCCAGGCCCAGAGGCGCCGGTCCGGGTAGAGGCTGTCCAAGTCGCGGCACGCGGTGATGAGCCGCCGGGTGTGGTCGGGGACCTGGTGGCGGTCGAGTTCGGCGAGTTCGCCGATACGGCGGTCCAGGGTGCCGGTGTTCTCCGCGGCCTTGGTCGCGTACTTGGCCACATACGAGGCGACGGCCTGCTCGGTGATGTCGGAGCCGTCACCGAAGGCCTTGACCAGGCGGACATCGAGCTGTCGGCCCCAGCGGAAGGTACGGGCGGGCTCGCCACCGGCAGCCGGGACCGACACGGACGTGTACGAGTGCGCTGCGGCAGCACGGACAGCGTCCGTGAGGAGGTCGACCGTGGCCCAGACGGGCGGGGGTGTCCCGGGCCCCTCCGGGCCGTCGAGGCGTACGACGGCGTGGAAGTGCAGGGCGCCGCGCTTCTGGAACTCGGCGACCTTGCCGTACGAGACGCGAAGGTGTTCGGCGAGTTCCCGGCGAGCCAGGCCGGCGCGGGCGGCAAGTTCCCGGCGGAGTCGGGTGGTGAAGCGTTGCCAGAGCTGTCCGGCGTGGTTGTTGAACAGTACGGCGCCCGCGTAGTCGTAGCTGTCCGCGTCGAGGGCGGTGCCCAGCTCCGGAGCGTCGGGCGCGTGCGGGGTGCCGCAGCGACAGGTGCCGTGATCGGGGCGGTTGTGGACAGGGCCGAACGAGGGGGCCGTGAGGGTGGCGAAGACACGCGGGTGATCGCGGACGGTGGCGGGGATGTCGCGGCGGACGTCTCCGGCCAAGCCGGCGCGGATCAGGTGGTACGTGTCGCCCGCGTAGGTCCAGGCGCAGGACGGGCAGCGGGAGGCGCGGCGGTTGCCGCAGGCGAGGCGGAGACGTCCGCCCGGCTCCTTCTCGGTGGAGTAGTGGTGCAGGGTCTCGCCGGTGGTCTTGTCCTTGTGGAGAACCCAGCCGGTGAGGTGGATCGGGTCGGAGCAGCCGCCGGTGCGGCGGATCTGGTCCTCCCAGCGGGAGTAGTCCGAGGCTGAGGCCACCCGGAGCACGTCTCCGAGAGTGATCGGGTCAAGCAATGTGTCGGGCATGGGCGCACTCGGTGTCGCGGGTGAGGCGCGGTGGGCCATGCTTGGGGTTCCTTCCGGTTGCGAGATCGGACAGGGACGGCGCCCGGGCGGCGGATGCTTGGCGGTATCGAGGCCGCCCGGGGGCCGGTCAGCGACGCTTGGCGTCGGAGGCGAGCAGGGAGCGCAGGACGACCGCGCAGACGGCGACCGAGGCGCCGGTGATGGCGACCGCCAGGAGCAGGGAGACCAGGACGGCTCCGAGCACCAGGACGACGGCCGTGCCGCCACCCACGAGGGCGAGGACGGTGCCGGGTGTGAGCTGGACCGTGGGCCGGACCGGCGTGGGAGGCGTCGGGGCGACCGGCGGTGTCCCCGCGTTCGAGGTGACGGCGGTCGGCTCGACGACGGGCGGTGTGCCGAGCCTGGTCGGCGTGGGCATGGTGGGGATCTTCGGGCGGAACATCGGTGGTCTCCTCTCGCGGGCTGGTTACTTGACGAGGGCGTTGATGGCCGGGGCGAGGACGCTGTCGGCGAGGAGGAAGCCGCCGAGCAGGAGGACGGCGATGAGCAGGCGGGCGGGCGGATGAGCTTGACGCCGAGGTAGCCGACGACGAGCAGCGCGAGCCAGAGCGGGACCTGCATGGCGGATGTCTCCTAGCGGATGCGGCAGCGGTGGGTGCGGGCGGCGAGCTGGGCCGCGGACTGGCTGGAGTAGTCGGCGGACCAGCCGCAGCCGTCGGAGCTGCACACGGCGGCGTGCTTGGTCTGGCCGTTGCGGTCGCGGTGCGTGCCGATCTGCACGGGGCCGATGCGCATCACGGAATGGAAGTGGTCGCGGGCGGGCATGTCAGTCGGTTGCCTCTCGGGTCGTGGTCGGGGCGGGGAAGCCGGCACGGATGCCGGCGGCGGTGGCCGGGTCGGCGGTGAGGCGGGCGGCTTCCTCGGCGAGCAGGTGGGCGAGGAAGGGCCGGTTGGCGGAGGCCATCTCGCGGGCGCCGTCGAGGTAGTCGGAGGCGGTCAGTTCGGCCGGGTCGCGGGTCACTGGTCTTCCTCTCTTGCCGATCAGGTGAGGTGGGCGGCGATGGCGTCGGCGAGGTGGGGCGGGACGCCGAGGCGGGAGCGCAGGGTGTCGGGGTCGATCGGGGCCCCGGTGCGAGCGCGGTACTCGTCGGCGACTTTGCGGGCGTGGTCGACCAGGACGGTGGGGACCTGAGGAGCAGGAGCCTGGGCGGGAGCTTGGTCCGAAGGGGCGGGGACCGCGTCAGGCTCGGCCACGGCTTCTGTGGCCGAAGCGGCTTCGGCGTCTGGTGTCTGCTGCTGGGCTGGGGGCTCGGTGCCCTCCGCCTCCGCAACGGGTGCCGACGCAAGCGGCTCCGACTCCGCAGCCGACGAGTGAGCGAGGAGCGTGCCGCCGAGGAAGGCAATAGCAGGCCATCCGGCGATGCCGAGGCGGAGCAAGGCGGGTGGGTCGGTCAGGTCGAGGAACCCGGCGGTGGCGACGTTGGCACCGAGCGAGGCGCAGAGCGCGACCAGGAACCAGCACCAGGCCAGCCGGGACGGGCCCTCACTGCGCAAGCGCCGCCAGGCAGCCACCAGGAGGAGATCGACGCTGACCGGGTAGGCCCATGCCTTCCACCCGTTCTGTCCGGCGGCAGAGGCCAGGTCGTGCAGATGCGCGAAGGACAGGGCGCCGGCGATGACGGCCTGCACCAGGACCGCGTCGACGCGGAGGCCGTGACGAGCACCCATCAGGAGTCACCCGGGTAGGCGGGGCCACCGTCGGGGTCGTAGCCGTCCGGGAACAGGCCGGGCGGCGGCTCCGGCAGGGAGACGGCGAGGGACGGACTGACGGCTTCCACGAAATCGAGGTCGGCACCGGTCATGTCGGCGTAGAGGGCGAGTTGGCCGAGCAGGAGCACGGTCCGGGCGAAGTCCTCGCAGTTCGGGCACACAGCGGGATCTCCCTTCTTCGGGCATGGCGGGGTAGGGACTTGGCGCGAAGGCGGTCACGCCGACCAGTGAGGATGAGCGAGGGATCAGACGGTGGCCGAGGAAGCAGCCTTGGCCAGCGACATGGGAGCGACAGCGGAGGCGGAGAAGACGGGCCGGAACGGAGCCAGCTCGGGCAGATCCGGGGTCCGGTCGGCATGCCGGTTGCAGATGTTCACGGCCTGCCGAAGCGAGGTGTGCGGGGCACGGATGCGGTGCCACCCTCCGGACGAGTCGCCCGCGATGGCGAGCCCCCGCATCTCCGCCGGGATCTGGATGGCGGCGAGGACGGCGTCCGGGGCGATGTCGCCGAAGGCCATGTTGGCGGAGGTTTCGTCGTTGACGCGGTGTGTGGTACGGCCGGTGAGCTGGGCGCGGAGCATGGTGATGCCCTTGCCGAGTTCGGAGCCGAAGCGCTGCCCGCAGATTTCGAGGTAGATACCGGCCGCTCGGCCTAGCTGGGCGAGGCGGACCAGGGCGGTGATGATGCGGTCTCTGCGCTTCTCCTCCTCCTTATCGGCGTAGAGGGCGAGTTCGGCAACCTCGTCGACCAGGACCACGACCGGGGTCGGGCGCAGATCGGACGGCAGGTCCCAGATGTCGGCGGCGATCTCCGCGTCCGGCACGTCCGCGGCGATGCGCTGCTGAGCCCGGATGACCTGATAGATGCGCCCCATCCGGGCCACGAGCGCATCAAGCACGTCAGCAGCGGTGTCGGGGTTGTCGGCCAGCGCGGAGAACCGGCGGGCCAGAGGGAACAGCTCAACCCCCTGCTTGCAGTCAATGCCGACGAGGGCAACGTCCATCGGTGCGAGTCCGGCGACCAGGTTGCGTTGGTAGACGGACTTGCCGGACTCCGTGGCCCCGAGGGTGAGGGCATGAGGTATTGCCCGGTAGTCGCGGTAGTGCACCGAGCCGTCCTGCCGCAGGGCGACCGGTACCCGCATCGGCCGGGTATCGGTCTTGGCCGGCATCTGCACCCGCTTGAGCACGTCGTAGCCGGTCATCCGCACCTCCACGACGCCGGAGCGCAGTTCCCGCGAGGTCACGCCGTACATCGAGAAGGAATGCCGGAGCCGGTCCGAGGCGGCGGCGACGTCGAAGGCGTCTTGCCCAGGCCGGAGCTTGAGCCGCAGGACCAGGCCGGTACGAGTCGGCCGCAGCCGCAAGATGCGCGGAGCGCGTGGCCCCGGTATGGGCCGGTTGGTGGCACGAGCGAGGGCGAGCCGCCACCGTGCGGGTGGAACGGTCAGCCCGCACGCGTCCATGACCGAGCCGTACCGGACCAGGACCCGCACCACGGCCAGCGTGACCCCAAAGGTCAACCAGTACCAGGCGGGGCGCCGCCACCGCAGAACACCTACGGCGGCGACGAGCACCAGGGCGACCGTTAAGGCGGTCATGATCAGGCCGCCTTGGGCCTTGCGGCGGCGTCGGCAAGCGAGGTGACCGCGACCGCGCGGAACGCGATGCCGTGCCGCTTCTGGCCGTTGAAGTCGTTCTCCCAGGGCCGGGCGATCAGGCCGGTAAGCGCGACCGGCGTGCCCATGGCCAGTTCGCCGGTGATGCCGGGCTCCGGGACGGTGATGGAGAGGATCTCCACCTCCTCGTTCGCCGCGAACATCACGTCGACCGTCATCAGCTTGGCCCCGGTCTCGACGTCGGTGGCGATCTCACCGGTACGACGGTCACGGACCTTGATCTGCGGGGACTTGGCAACCATCACGACCGCGCCGGAGGTGTCAACGGGAATCTGACGCACGGAGATCACTCCTCTATAGATGCTGGACTCCGTCACTCATGTATATGAGTGCCAGGAAGAAGAGTGCCCGACTCCTGTACATGAGTCAACCCGCCACGAAAGAGAACTCGTGACGGGCTGACGAGAGTTGAGTGCGCGTCAGTCGACGGCGGGGATCCGATACTCGAAAACGAACTGGTCAGCGGCCATGAGGGTGTCGCACACCTCGGCCACGAGACCCGCGGTCGTACGAGCCTCACGGATCAGATGAACCACGGGCGCCCCCGGACTCAGCGCCAGCTCCGAGGCTTCCGCCTTGGAGGCCGGCCGCGCTTGCAGCGTCTCGACGAACTCCGCGAACTCGTGTCCGTGGTCTTCGAGTCGGGCGTAGATGCCACCTCCGCCGGGATTCTCGGCGAACAGCTCCGGGATGTCCTTCACGACGTCCCAGGGCAGGTACGACGTCGCGGTCTCGACCGGGGTGCCGTTACGGAAGTAGAGACGCCGGCGAGCCAGCACCTGCGTACCGGTCGGAACGCCCAGCCGCTGGGCCGCATCCTCGGGCGCCTCCATGGGCCCGATGTAGAGAACGCTGACCTTGGCCGTGGCGCCGGACTGGGCGGACTCCGCAAGATACGCCGCCTGTCCTCCCTGTCGGAGCGAACGCCGGAAGCGATCGGAGGAGCGGTGCCGCACCGGAGGTCGGTTCTTCACGATCGAGCCCTTGCCATGCCGGGTTTCTACGAGCCCGCTCGCCCGCACCTCGACCATGGCCTTACGGATCGTCCCACCAGACACGCCGTAGCGCTCCACCAGCTCAGACTCACTCGGCACCATGTCGCCAGGCTTGAGAACTCCCGCCCGGATCTGCTGCACGATCTCGTCCGCGATCTGCACGTACCGAGGTCCGGACCCGACCCCTCCAGCCGCAGTTCCCATGTCCTTCTCTGCCTCCTATGCTCCTCTACATGAGTCAAGCACAGGAAGCGACGCCGTCTCCCCTGCACTCCGTATCCGTGGCCGGAGTGGTGGTGCGCGAGGACGGCCGCCTCCTGGCGATCCGCCGAGCCGACAACGGCACCTGGGAGCTCCCCGGCGGCATCCTCGAACTCAACGAGACCCCCGAGGCCGGCGTAGCCCGCGAGGTTCTGGAGGAGACAGGCATCCACGTCGAGGTGGACGAACTGACTGGCGTCTACAAGAACCTCAACCGCGGCATCGTGGCCCTGGTCTTCCGCTGCAAGCCGTCCGGCGGCACCAAGCGCACGTCGAGCGAGTCAACCGCGGTTTCCTGGCTCACGCCCGACGAGGTCAGCGAGCGCATGTCCGAGGTCTTCGCAGTCAGGCTTCTGGATGCCTTGGACGGCAACGGCCCTCACGTACGCAGCCACGACGGCAAGCGCCTGATCCCAGCGGGATAAGACCTTCTCTACTTCATCGAGGTAGACGAACTGACCGGCGTCTACAAGAACCTCACCCGCGGCATCGTGGCCCTGGTCTTCCGGTGCAAGCCGTCCGGCGGTATGGAGCGCACGTCGAGCGAGTCAACGGCGGTTTCCTGGCTCACGCCCGACGAGGTCAGCGAGCGCATGTCCGAGGTCTTCGCAGTCAGGCTTCTGGATGCCTTGGACGGCAACGGCCCTCACACGTA
>NZ_JBFATL010000024.1:134246-134572 GCF_040678315.1 Streptomyces sp. NPDC052721
ACGTACGCAGCCACGACGGCAAGCGCCTGATCCCAGCGGGATAAGACCTTCTCTACTTCATCAAGGCGGCTCGCTCCGCTCCCCGCGCGCGGCCCGGCCCCCGGCCGGGCCTGCGCTCCTGTCTCCGCCCCGCTCCAGCCCGGCCGGCGCCCGTGCCGCGCGCACGGCACTCAGCCGCCTGAGGTCAGAGAAGGGGTGCGTCGTGGCTGGGGCGGTCGGCTCCACGGCTTTACTGCCTGTTCTCTATCCGCTTGCGTGGTCGGCTGGGTTCGAACAGCGTCCTGGATCGAGTGAGTCGGCCGATGCCGGGGCATGGAAGAGGGGCC